>NC_014230.1:1860000-2127500 GCF_000196315.1 Croceibacter atlanticus HTCC2559
GCAATGTTACCTACAACTACTTCTAATTTTGGAAATTTCTTTTTTACATCTTTTAATACAGCAACAACACCTTTAGTGTGACCATGTGCAGTATCTATAATCACAGCATCTACACCAGCATTTACTAATGCTTCTGCACGCTCAACTGCATCTCCGGTTACGCCAATCGCTGCAGCAACACGCAAACGGCCATATTCATCTTTATTAGCAATTGGCTTTTGAGAAAGTTTAGTAATATCTCTAAATGTAATTAAGCCAACTAATTTATCTTCAACACTAACTACGGGTAACTTTTCAATTTTGTGCTGTTGTAAAATATCTTCAGCGTCTTCTAAAGAGGTACCTTCAGATACAGTGACAAGATTTTCTGAAGTCATTACTTCACTTATCGAGCGACTGTAATTTTTTTCAAACCTAAGATCACGATTGGTTACTATTCCTAATAATTTACCATTATCATCTACGATAGGAATACCGCCAATACTAAATTCTTTCATACTAGCTTGAGCGTCTGCAACTGTAGCAGTGATAGGCAGTGTTACAGGATCTATGATCATACCACTTTCTGCACGCTTAACTTTACGTACTTTAAGCGCCTGCTTTTTAATGCTCATATTTTTATGAAGTACACCAATACCACCTTCACGAGCCATGGCAATAGCCATTCTACTTTCTGTAACAGTATCCATAGCAGCAGATACAATAGGTACATTAATAGTTATGTTGCGCGTAAATTTAGATTTTATACTGACTTCTCTAGGAAGTACTTCAGAAAAGGCTGGAACAAGAAGGACATCATCATAAGTTAATCCTTCTCCTAATATTTTGTTTTCGTGTGCAGTCATAGCAATTAAATTGGCTTCTGAAGTATAGAAGTGAGTTCGTGTTTAATTGCGTGCAAAGATAACGATTAAATTCCTCAAATACGTTGTAAAACATAAATTTACAAGCATTTAATATTAGTAACATTTAGGTATCCTAATCGTATTATTTAAATTGAATCTTAATGATAATATTAATAATTTAGTTAAAAAATAATAATTATGGCAATTAGATTAGCAAATAACTGTATAAACTGTGACCATTATGTAGATGGTGGCATTTGTGCAATACATAAAGTAATGGTTTCAGGAAAACACACTTGTGATAGTTTTGATATGAAGCTAAGTCTTAAAAATGATAGAAACTGTTTAAGTTGTGCACGTTTTGAAACTGAACATTGTGCTCATCCAGATCACGCATCTGCAGGTATGTTATGCGCGTCTTGGGCACCACAAGCTGAAGCATAATCTTAACAGATTTAATAAATGCATCCTGATAAGCTTTACGGTTTATCAGGATTTTAATTTATAGCTTTATTTGAAGTGTACCATAATAGGTAAGAGGTTGGCTAGGAATTATTCCTGGTCCAGGATAACCGGTTGCACGTCTTACAAAATAGCTGTTGTCTAATAGGTTATTAATACCAGTTTCAAACTTAAAACGTTTATAAGTATAAGACACAGATAAGTCTAAGATGTCATACGCTGGAATTTCACCAACAATACCACTTTGGCTTTCTAAATCTCTAGGTGAGTTTGTAGCATCTGTAAATTGCTCACTTAAATACGTATATTGTAAACTGCCTAAAAAGTTTTTGTATCCAAATCTTAATCCTGTTTTTAAGTTAACATCGGGTATAAACTCTACGTTGTTACCCTCAACGTTATTTTCTTGAGACGATGTGTACTCTGAGTCTGTTAAAGATAAATTAGTAAATGCACTAAGTCTAAAATCTTTGTTTTCAGAAAACGTGTCCCAAATGTTCCAATCTGCAAAACCTTCAAAACCATAGGTAATAGCATCACCTATATTACCTCTAAATCGTTCTTCTTCAATATCACTTACTTCTCTTAAGATTACTCCTAAACGGTCTTGATAGCTTAAGAAAAATCCGCCAACATCATAATTAATATATTTTCCTAAACGTCCTCTTGCACCAAAATCAATAGTATAGCCTTCTTCATCGCTTATGTTAGGATCTACTGTTAAAGATGGATTAGTTATACGAATATCATTAAAGGTTACAGATCTGTAGTTTTGACTTACATTACCGTATAACTCAATAGATGTATAAGGTTTGTAACTAAAACCAATACCTAGGAGTACAAAGTTGCGTTCAAAATCACGATTGTCAGGCACATCTTCATTTAAGATTGGGTTGCCAGCTATATCAAAGTTAATACGTTTAAATTCTCCTTGACTTTCAGTTTTTATATATTCAAATCTAAATCCAGGAGTTACAGAAAACTTATCTGTAACATTAAAGATATTCTCTCCAAAGAAGGCTAGATTAAGATTTGGAAATTCAAAATCAGATTGGCGTGCATAGTTGGGATAGTCTTCTGTGGCAAACTCAAAGTTGGCATCTGTACCATTTGTACCAGGTCCTTGGCGTTCGTTATTGTTAGATTGGTAATACTTGCCGCCTAAAAGCAGGACATTATCATCTCCAAATAACTCATAATTGGTAAGCACTCTAGCTTCTGCACCCCAATTTCTAAAATTGCCTTCAATTAATTCTCTCGGCGCATCTAGGTCGTCTTCTTGAGAAACTCTATTCTCTCGAAATCCAACAGATTTTCTATGCGCATCTAAATGAAATAAACTTAAACTAAAATCAGTTTTTTCTGAAAATTTATGATCTAATCTAAGGTTATAAAGTTTCCAATCTACTTCAAAGAAGTTTCTTGTACGGTTACTAAATGTAGGGTCTTCTTCAAACTGCTCATCTGTAAGACCGCCAGGTTGTTGCGCTAAGTAATATAAATAAGACCCTTCAAACGTTAATTTAGTTTTTTCTGAAAGTTGATACCCTAAATGAGCATGACCATTATAAGACTCAAAATTAGAGTTTGGCCTAAAGTCATCTCCTTTTTTGTAGTTAATGTAAGAGTAATACTCAAAGTCTTTTACGGTGCCGCTTACACTATTAAAAGTTGTAAACAGGTTGTAACTTCCTAATGTGTTTCTAGTAATAAACTGGAAAGGCTTTTTAGATGGTTTTTTTAGTTTAAAGTTAATAAGCCCACCAAACTGAGTACCGTATTGTAAAGATGCGGCACCTCTCACAACTTCAATAGTTTCTAAAGCTTCGGCTGGTGGTGTGTAATAACTTTCTGGATATCCTAAAACATCTGCAGAAATATCATACCCATTTTGGCGCGTATTAAAATTTGCAGTTCTATTAGGATTTAAGCCTCTACCACCAATATTTAACTGTAAACCTGCATCATTATTCTCATAAATATTAAGGCCTACAATTTGAGAGTATAATTGGCGTGCATTATTGGTTGCTGTGTTCATCGAGATATTATCTACAATAACAACTTCAGACTTTTTTCCTGCATAAATAGCTGTGCCTTCAACAGGTTTTAATTGTCTTAGTGCAAAAATACGTTCTTTACGTTGTGTGATAATTACCTCTGTAAGCTGATCTCCTAATTGTTTTAAGGTATATGTTTTCTGAAGGTTATCTGTAAGTTGAATTGTCTCTTCGTATAAATCATACTCATAGGTAAATATGGTTATGCTATATGTGCCTTCATCCAGATTTTGAAAGCTGAAGTTTCCCTCATTATCTGTAGTTGTTGAAATGCCTAGTGTTGTAATATAAACTTCAGCCTCTGCAATAGGTAAGTTTCTGTCTTCTGAATTTACTTGGCCAGAAAAGGTGTATTGAGAAAATGAAACAGTAGAAAGTAAAACTGAAAACAAAATAGTTAGAGAGAATGACTTGAAATTTTTAAGTTCATTAACCTCTAAATCTTTAGTGTGGTTTAGGATGCTTTTTATTAAACTGATGCTTTTGCTTTTAACTCTCAAAATATTATAATCCTTTAATATCATCTTTAAAATCTAAAATCCAAGTTTTGTGATTAAAATTATCACGTTGTTGTAATAAATCGACCTTTGGGTTTATGTAGGGTTGGCTTCTTCTGCCGTTTAATGCAACATAGCTCTCTACAAACACCTGTATGTTTTGATGGCCTTGAGATTTAAAATGACGTCCTAAAAATTGCGCATACTCCAAAATAAAATCAGGTTGTGTGCTCATTTGTTTTTCTTGTAATGGACTCAAAAAATCACTGTTATCCACGTAAAATTGTTTGCCGGTTTCTGCATTAACTACTTTAAACTGAGCATAGCCAGCTTTTTCCATTAGCATAACACGCCAAGAAAAACGATAGCCTTCTTCTGTCCAAAACAACTCTCCAGGATATGCTAAATAACGCCACGGCAAAAGTAATTGAATAACAAGGAATACGCCCACTAAACCTTTGTTAAAGCTTCCTTTATATTTATTAGGGGATTTAGCTTCTTCAACATTAAGACTAGAGGTCTCTATTTTAAAAAGTTTAGAAATTACTGCTAATATTTTATGGTGTACACCCGAATCAAAAAAGATAAGTGCGCTAACTATCATAATATATGGAAACATACCTATAGGAAACAGTACTCTAGTAAGTACGTGAAATACAACAACTAATATAAATGCTAAAAATCTAGTTCGTCTCCACAGTAATAAGAAAGGAATTGCCAAATCATATAACGCGCCACTCCAGCTAAAGGCATAATGCATCCATTCCTGTTGCATTAAATTTCCTAAAAGTGGTAAATCATATTTAGAAGGAAGCCAAATTTTTAAAGGCATAGCTTTTACCAACCAATCTGAATTTAATTTAGCTAAACCTGCATAAAAGTATACTATAAATAGTAGTGCCTTAATCGCATCAACTGTCCAATTTGGGACTTGATTAAGTTTTAATTTGGGGTTGTATTTGGTATCTAAAGAAAAATACCTGTTAGCTGGTAGCCATATCATTAAAAAGCTTAGGCAACTTATAAAGTAGTAATGGTTTAAGTAAGTGCTTTTATCCATAAGCTCAATATAGGTGAAGCTTAAGAAGAACGTTATAATGGCAATTCTGTACTTTAAGCCAAGTGCCACAAACAAAGCAGCCAAGCCACAAATTGCAAATAGGAGGTAAGTGTAAGACCCTAAAGGTTTAACCCAGCTAAATCCAAAATAGGAGAAGAAGAACTGTGGCTCAATATATAATTTATAAATCCAGCCATTAGCCCAAAATCTAATAATACTAGCCAACATCATTACCCCAAAAAAAATACGAAAGACCGCTAATGGTGCGGTCTCAGTATTTTTATTTAGATATGTTGTAATGTTGTTTAGCATTTATTAATCGCCATCTGTATCTACAAAGTCTACATTAATATCTAAAGCTTGCAACATGTCTACTTTTAAAAGAATAACATTGCGTTGTAATTCATCAAAAGTTAACAGCATAACAGAATTATCTGATTCAATCTGCTGAGTGAAATCATCATTTAATAAATTTCCTTGTGTTCTTGAAGCTTCAAATTGATTAACAATTAGTGTACTTAGATCATCACCATTTTTTATGGTGTTTAAGAAATTTAAATAGCTTTTAAAGCTTTCGCCTTCTGTATTACTATTAAAATGCTTTCCTTCAAAGAAATTTTGAGTAGCTGTTAAAGATGCATTAAATAAAGCTTTAGATAAATCTTTTCTATAAAAACCTTCTACATTTTCTGGTAGAGTTTCATTTGAAAAATTACCTGCAGGAATACCAATTTTACCTGCACGTAAACCTTTTTCGTAATATAAAATATAATCGTTTGCAAGCTTATCTACAGATCCTGTTGAAGATGAGCTAGTGTTTGCTACAAACGTATCTCTAAAGTTAGTTTGCCAATCTGCTAATACGATATCTGTTAAAGTAGCTATAGTTTGAGATAGCTCATTTAAGTATTGTTTGTAATTATCTGCATTAGCATTTGTAGAGTAAAGTGCAATAATATCTGTATCTGTATTGGCTGCACCGTAAATTAAATAATCTAAAGCAGGAAAACCTTGAGCATCTATAGTAGATGGTAAGGATAGGTCATAAGAACCAGAAGCAATAAAGTCTTCTATTTCTGTTGTATTTGTAGGATAAACATTTAATCTGTTTCTGTAGCGTTCTTCTTCGGCTTTGCCAATTTCGAACATAGATACATTTTGAAACGAAAGGTATGCTGTTTCCCAAGCAGCTCTTAAGTTTTCAAGATTAGCTTGATTTGGTGTTGTTGTAAAGGTTGTAGTTGCAGTAACCATTGCATCTGCATCTGCCTTAAAAGAAATGTAACTAGGAATAATGATATTATCTGCCCAGTTTATGAGCATAGTTTCACGGTTAAAGTTGTCTTGGTTGTTTCCTCCAGTAGTTGTACCATCATCTGAACCGCTATCTGAAGAACAGCTAACTATAACTGCAATAGTTAACAGCGATAATACCCAGTTTAAACCTTTTGTCATTCTTGTGATTTCTATACTCATTAGTTTGCAAATTTATTAAAAAAAGCAACCGATTGTTTTAAGCAACCGGTCGCTTACCAATTCAAAAAATTAACACTTATTGTGCGCTTCCTGCTTGTGCTACTGTAAAGCTAAACTTGCTTGCAATAGCTTCAGAAACTTCCTGTAAGCTTTCAGGAGTTATATTCCAAAGTCCGTTTTCACCATCGTCTAATAAATTAGCGATAAGTGCTTGTACTTCTGCTCTTGTAAATAGTTGAGCATTTGTGCCTGGTTGTCTTGTAAATTGAAGGCTGTAAACAAATCCTATACCTTCAGATAAATCGTGAAAAGCAGCTCCCATATCATTGTTAGTAATGGCTACACTACCTTGTTGCAAGTAGTAAACAGCTCTTATACCAATAACTTTAGAGATTTCTGTTCTTATAATTTCTGCTTGCGCATCTCTTACCTCATAATCTTTAGCTACAATTGCAGCTCTACCTAATTTAAAGGCATCAAAAATAGTTTGTGTAGTGCCTGCAAAGTCTGCATCTCCTTCTACACGGCCAACATATTTATTTAAAAATGAATCTGCATCACCAATAGTAGCTACAGGATTGTCTGCAGTTGCAGATGCACCAAATAAGTATCCGTAAGCCTCATCCCATTTGTGCTCCATAGTGGTATAAGCACTTCCTTCTTCTGTTATATCATTATCATTAGTGTCTCTGTTGTCAGCTTCATCTAAAACAGCAGTACTTAAGTAGTTGTTTAAGATTTGGTCTGTCATTAATGCACCAATTAAACCTTTAGCAAAGTATTGATTAAGCTCTATACCGCTTTCATTTACATAGCGTGTTGAAGTTCCGTCTGCAATCTGTCCTGCAACACCAGGTTGTGCAGCTGTGTTTTGATTAGGAAATACAATGTTCACTTGGTCTGCAATAAAACCATCAAAATCTGCTTTAATTTCTGCACTTTCTGTAGTGTTAGTGCTAAAGAAATCTCTACTTGCAGCAACTTTACTACGTACACTTTTGTTTGAAGCGTTTAAGTCTTCTGAAGAAAAATCGTTTGCGCCTTCTTCGTGAGCAAACATTGCATCGATTGAAGCTTCTGTAGCATTGTCAAAATCACTAAATGAAGACACAATTTCTTCACTCATTAATATACGTGTAGTTTGGCCACTAAAACTTACGGTAGACACGCCACCTCTTGAAAAGCTATACGTTGAAGGAACATTTATTTCTGAAGGCTGGTCTATTACATTAGAATCATCATCTGATGAACAGGATACAGTTGCTAAACTTGTTGCAACTAATGCAGATAACATAAGGTGTCTCATAATGGAGTCTTTGGTTGTGTTTATTTAGATTTATTATAAATAGATAATTATATCTGCGTGCAAATATACTATCTAGATACAATCTAAACAAGGTTATCTGTATTTATTCTAAATAAATTTAAAGTTTAACATTTAGTTAAACTTGGGGAAGTATGCTCTATTGTTTTGTAGTCTGTAATTGAGGTGTATATACTTGTCTTGCAAGTTTTGCCCAAGAGATTAGACTTTCTTTTTCTTCCTCGGTAATAGTGCCATGAACCCAAGTATAAGATTCCAAAGGCATTTCTCCTTCTTCAACTTCTTCAATAAGTTCATCTAATTTATGGTCTTTACGTTTTGCGCTATATTCATTCCAGCCAGAAAAATTTAAATGTTCTTTACCTTCTTCTACGTGATCTGCTAAAAAGAAATTTGCAGGTGCAATTTGTGCATACCAAGGATAAACCGTTTGGTTACTATGACAATCATAACAATCCTTACGCATTATAGCTTTAATGTTTTCTGGCATATTTGTTTCTGCCTCAAAAGCAACAACGCTAGTGTAATTGTCTTGTATGTTTTTTTCGACAGGAATAAATTGAATAACAACAAGTGCTACTAAAAGAATGATAAGGATAGTTTTTATAAACTTCATAGTGTCTAGATATTATGTTGCACAAAACTACAATTTATTTAGAATTATTCTATTTAGCTTTTTGTAAAAATATTTTTCGATTTTAAAATTTAAGTTAAATAAATAAAGCCGAGCATTATGCTCGGCTTTGTCTTTATAGTTAGGCTGTTACTGGTTCAAATTCCATAGGAACTTGGTGTTTCAGTAAATCGTCGAAGGTTTCACGTTCGCGTATTAAATGTGCCTTACCTTGGTACCAAAGTACTTCTGGTGGTCTAAATCTAGAGTTGTAATTACTAGCCATACTAAAGCAATAGGCTCCTGCATTACTAAATGCTAAAATGTCATTTTCTTTAATTTCGTTTATACGTCTGTTGTTTGCAAAAGTATCTGTTTCGCAGATATAGCCTACAACAGAATAAAAACGTTGTCTCCCGTTAGGGTTAGAAATGTTCATAATCTCATGTTGAGAACCGTAAAGCATTGGTCTTATTAAGTGATTAAAACCAGAATCTATTTGAGCAAATACTGTAGATGTTGTTTGCTTTACAACATTTACTTTAGCTAAAAACTTACCAGCCTCGCTCACTAGAAATTTACCTGGCTCAAACGCTAAGGTTAGGTCTTTACCATATTCTTTGCAAAATTCTTTAAAGCGTGTAGAAAGCTTGTCTCCAAACTCTTCGATATTAGTTTCAATATCGCCTTCTTTATAAGGGACTTTAAATCCGCTACCAAAATCTATAAACTCTAAATCTTTAAAGTTTTTAGCCGTGTCGAATAAAATTTCAGAAGCATATAAGAAAACATCAATATCTAAAATATCGCTACCCGTATGCATATGCACACCATTTATATTCATTCTAGTAAGCTCTACAATTCTTAGTATATGCGGAATTTGGTGAATGCTTATTCCAAATTTACTATCTATATGTCCTACGGAAATGTTAGTGTTACCACCTGCCATTACGTGAGGGTTTATACGAATACAAACAGGAATTTTAGGATGTTTAGTTCCAAACTGCTCTAAAACAGAAAGATTATCTATGTTTATTTGAACACCAAGTGCTGCAACTTCTTCTATTTCCTCCATAGACACTCCATTTGGAGTGTATATAATTTTCTTAGGATCTACGCCAGCAGCTAAGCCTAATTTTACTTCTTGAATAGAAACGGTGTCTAGACCTGCGCCCATACGCTTCATTAGTTGAAGTATTGCTAAATTAGATAATGCCTTAACTGCGTAGTTAATACGCACCTGTTTGACCTTTTTAAATGCACTGGTTAAGCGTTTGTACTGAGATTCAATTGTCTCAGCATTGTACACATATACGGGACTACCGTATGCCTCAGTAATGTTTAAAAGGTCTTGATTTTTCATTGTTAAATAATTGAAATTAAAATAAGGGCGTAAAATTAAACAACTCTTTGAGTATATCTCTTAAAGAAACTCTAATAAATACGCTTAACCTTAAAATTTTGTATTATAAAATCTCCTAAATAACAAGCTTTCTCTTTTTTTGATAAACCTTTATAAGATAGATTAGGGTAATCGACTCCCTTTTTTTATTTTTGCAATCTAAAATTTTAGGACAACCACTATGAACTTACACGAATATCAAGGAAAAGAAATATTAAGCAGTTTTGGCGTTGAGATACAACGCGGTATTGTGGCACAAACTCCACAAGAAGCTGTTGAGGCAGCAAAGAAATTAACAGAGCAAACCGGAACAGGTTGGCACGTGATTAAAGCACAGGTTCACGCTGGTGGCCGTGGTAAAGGTGGCGGTGTTAAGTTGGCTAAAAACCTTCAAGAGGTAGAAAGCATTTCTAATGATATCATCGGGATGAATTTGGTAACTCCTCAAACTTCTAAAGAAGGTAAAAAGGTACACCAAGTATTAGTTGCAGAAGATGTTTACTATCCTGGCGATAGTGAACCAGAAGAATATTATATGGGTGTGCTTTTAAATAGAGCAACAGGTAAAAATATGGTAATGTATTCTACAGAAGGTGGAATGGATATTGAAACTGTAGCCGAAGAAACACCACACTTAATTTTTACAGAAGAGATAGATCCTGCAACTGGACTACAAGGTTTTCAAGCTCGTAAAATAGCTTTTAACCTAGGTCTTAAAGGACAGGCATTTAAACAAATGACAAAGTTTGTTACTGCATTATACAAAGCATATATGGAATCTGATTCTTCTATGTTTGAAATTAATCCAGTTTTAAAAACTAGTGACGATAAAATTATTGCTGTTGATGCAAAAGTAACTTTAGATGAGAATGCATTGTTCCGTCATAAAGATTATGCAGCAATGCGTGACATAAGAGAAGAAAATCCTACAGAAGTTGAAGCTAAAGAAGTTGGTCTTAACTATGTAGATCTAGATGGTAATGTTGGCTGTATGGTTAACGGTGCTGGATTGGCAATGGCAACTATGGATTTAATTAAGCAAGCTGGTGGTTCTCCTGCTAACTTCCTAGATGTTGGAGGTACTGCAGATGCTGCTAGAGTAGAGGCTGCTTTTAGATTAATCTTAAAAGATCCAGAAGTAAAAGCTATCTTAATAAACATTTTTGGAGGTATTGTACGTTGTGACCGTGTGGCACAAGGTGTTGTAGATGCTTACAAAGCAATGGGAGATGCGGTAAAAGTACCAATCATTGTACGTTTACAAGGAACTAACGCAGACATAGCAAAAGAACTTATAGACAATAGTGGTTTACCAGTACAAAGTGCTATCGAGTTTAAAGAAGCTGCAGATAAAGTACAAGCTGTATTAGCATAGTACATTAAGCAACGTTTATAAAAAAAGCCCTTTCAGTAATTCTGAAAGGGTTTTTTAATTTTTAAATATTTCTGAAAATTAAGAATGCTCCTGAGATAATAAGCAAAAGGATAATGGACCAAGAATTAATGATTGCTTTCCATTCACCTGCTGTATAATCTTCCATATTAAAAGATTTATTTCTGTAGGTTTTTATTATGATCCAAGCAATTGAAATTAATATTAGGAGTAATCCTTTATGAATAGGATAATCTAACCAAAAGTTTGTTAAATACTTATCCATTAATTACCATATAATTCCTTTGCTGCTTCTTCATACTTATCTCCTTTAGTCCAAGTTGGTGTTACAGGATCATTACCTATAAGTACGCCAGCCATTACATAAGCTCTAAAAAATTGTTCTAAATAATCATAATCTAAAGAATCTGCCTCATCACCTGGTCTGTGGTAATACTTTGTTACATCGCCATTAAATGCTGTAAATCCTAAAGAAAATGTTGGTGATGGAATACCTTTTTTTGCAAAGTGTACGTTATCGCTTCTGTCAAACAAACCTTGCTCTGGAGCAGGATCATCTACAGCTGTAATACCAAATGTTTTAGCTGCATTTTTAATGTGCTGCTCTGCTGTTGTTCTAGGCAAACCAATAATAGTTGCTAAACTTTTATCATTGTAACCAGCATTATCACTATTAAAGCAATATACCATTTGGTTTAGTGGCAGTATAGGGTTATCTACATAATATTGACTACCCAATAATCCTTTTTCTTCTCCTGTAAATAATATAAATAATGCAGAACGCTTTGTAGGATGCTTAGCCAAATGTTCTGCCATACTTAAAACAGTTGTTGTGCCAACAGCATTATCTCTAGCACCGTTATAAATGGTGTCGCCTGTTTCGTCTGGAGTGCCGATACCGACGTGATCGTAATGAGCAGAATATATTATGTATTCATTTTTAAGTTGTGGGTCTGTACCTTCAACAATTCCCACAACATTTTGTGAAGTAACATTACTCAATAGCTTAGTGGAGGTTTTTAAAGTTACTTGTGATTTTTTATTTGTTGAAACTTCAGAAATTAAGTCAGCTCCTAAATCTTGAACCCAAATATATGTTAGTTCTTTACTGTCTTCTGAAGCATTGTTTTTTGCAACGCTTAATCGCGGTTCATTAAAGTTATGGTCTATAAAAGTCCACATGTTATCTTTAGCATCTAAAAATTCTATAATTGCTAAAGCACCATGTTTTTGAGCCAGTTCTTCTTTTTGGGATCGTAACCTAAAAGATGCTCTAGCGTCTTTAGTATCTTCGCTTCCAGCTTTTATTAGTAATACTTTTCCTTTGGTATCTTGTCCAGAATAGTCTTCTTCTAAACCATACCCCAAATACATTGCATTGCCGCTAAAATCTACATTTGAAGATGATAGCGCTACAAGGTTTTTAATAGATACATCATTAAGTTTAAGCTCTAAAGTAGTTGGAGCAGATTCTTTTTGAAGTTTTACTTCTTGATAAAAATCACCTGTTTCAGGATTAGGATTTACACCGTATGTTCGTAATTGATTAGCTAGATATGCTGCCGCAATTTTGTTTTCTGGTGTTCCTGTTTCACGACCTTTCAGTAAATCGTCTGCTAAAAAATAGATGTGTCCTTTAATGACATCTGAGGTTATTGTTGTTTCAATCTGTGTTTTTGTGTCTTGCGCAAAACAAGAGGTAATAAATAATACCGTAAGGCAATAGAGTAGTTGTTTCATAACTTATAAGTAGGTTTTTAATTAGCTATGGAAAGATACAACTATTCTAAAAAGTTCAGAAATTACAACAAATATGCTATGCCAATACCCAATATAATAGCTACAAGCTTGGTAGCATTAAATTTATGATTGTTGCCTGTCTCGAATAAAATGGTGGTAGAGACGTGTAAAAAGATTCCTATAACTAGAGCATTTATATAAACAGCAATTGTACTGAAATACGCAACCTTAGCTTGTAATAAACTGCCTAATGGTGTCATTAAAGCAAAAAGAATTAAAAACAATGTAATTCTAACTTTACTAAAATTGGCTTTTAATAAAAACGTACTTAAAATTATAGCAATCGGAATTTTGTGAATAACAACGCCATATAAAAGCGTATCGTGATCATGTAAAGGGAATCCTTCTAAAAGCGAGTGAATGCTCAAACTTATAAATAATACAAATGGGAAACTCTTATGATCTTCGTGATGATGAATATGGCCATGTTCTGCACCTTTAGATAAAAACTCTAAAAGAATTTGCAGTAAAATACCTATCATAATAAACAAGCCAACCTGTTTATTGTCATGAGTATAAACTTCTGGAAAAAACTCAAAAACAGTTAAAGATAGGAGGTATGCGCCACTAAAAGCTAGTAATAGTTTAATGCTTGTTAGTTGTGAGCGTTTTAAGAAGTACGCAATCGCAAAGCCAATGCAAACCGCAAGAATAGGAAGTAAATAAACTATCATTTAAAAACTAATATTAAGCGTTTAGAGGTTTCAAGATTAAAGTCATTAAGTTGATAATCACCAAACGTATTTATTAATGTTAATCCAGCTTTTTTAAAATATGTCTTAAAATCGTCTAAAGTAATGGCTTTTACTTTTTCTGTAAACTCAAACTGTTCATCATTATCTTTAAAAGAAATGTCTTTATAAATATGGTTGTTCTTTACATATCGCTTTATATGAAAATCTATACCCTTCATAGTTTTTACTTCTGTAGGCACCAAGTTTGAAATAACATTGGCAACATTCATAAAATCTATAACAGCTACACCATCTTGTTTTAAATCTTCTTTTATAGCCTTAATAGTTCTTAAATTATCTTCATCATCTTCAAAATAACCAAAGCTTGTAAATAAATTAAGAACAACATCATACGTGTTCTTAGTTGGCTTACACATGTCATGAACCTTAAACGTTAGGCTTTCATTTTCATATTGCTTTGCATGATTTATACTGTTTTTAGATAAATCGACACCTGTTACATTGTAGCCTAACGAGTTTAAAAAGACAGAATGGCGTCCTTTTCCGCAGGCTAAATCTAATATTTTAGCAGAATCTTTTGGTTTTAAATATGCCATTAAAGCTCTCATAAAAGCCTGAGCTTCATCATAACCACGATCTTTATAGAGTATGTGATAGTACGGCGTGTCAAACCACGATGCGTACCAGTTTTGGGTAGGTAATGCCATAGGCTGTAAAATTAATGTATTTTTGCACGTAGATAGTCGAATTTTATGATGAATAATTTCAAAATGGTGGCCAAAACTATGTTTGGTTTTGAGCCGCTACTAGCAAAAGAATTAAAACAACTGGGTGCCAGTTACGTAAAAGAAGGAAACCGAAACGTTGAGTTTGAGGGTGATAAGGGCTTTATGTATAAAGCAAATTTATGCTGCCGTACTGCTGTAAAAATCTTAAAACCAATTGAAACGTTTAAGGTGATTTCTGAAGATGATCTTTATAAAAAAATATATGCTATAGATTGGTCTCAGTATCTTAATGAAACAGATACTTTGGCAATTGATGGTACTGTATTTTCTGAAATTTTCACACACTCTAAATACGTTGCCTTAAAAACAAAAGATGCCATTGTAGATCAATTTAGAGAGAAAACAGGCATACGTCCTAATGTAGATTTAGATCATCCTACATTACGTATAAACATTCATATAGATCAGACTAATTGTACAGTGTCATTGGATAGCTCTGGAGATTCTCTGCACAAACGAGGCTATAGAGAGTACACAAATATTGCACCTATAAATGAAATATTAGCAGCTGGATTATTACTTAAATCTGGTTGGGATGGCTTGTCACATTTTCACGATCCTATGTGTGGTAGTGGGACTATGTTAATTGAAGCTGCAATGATAGCTTGTAACATACCACCAAATATTAATAGAGAACAATTTGCATTCGAGAAATGGAAGGATTGGGATGTAGATTTGTTTGAGAAGATTGAAGAAAGTGCGCTAAGAAAAATTAGAGGGTTTGATTATACGATAACTGGTGCAGATGAATCTCAAAGCATCATTTTAAAAGCACAAGAAAATATAGAAAATGCTAATCTAGCTGAATTTATAAAAATTAATAGACAAGATTTCTTTACTTCTGAAAAGCAAGTAGATGGTCATTTACATATGGTATTTAATCCACCTTATGGAGAACGTATTGAAGTTAACGTACCAGAATTTTACGGCAAGATAGGAGATACCTTAAAGCAAAATTATCCTGGTAGTGAAGCCTGGTTTATAACTTCAAATCTAGAAGCTATGAAATTTGTGGGCTTAAGACCGTCTCGAAAGATTAAAGTATATAATGGTAAATTAGAATCTAAATTTCTGAAATACGAAGTTTATGAAGGCACTAAAAAATTACACAAGCTAAATGATGATTAATCTTTAGCAAAGTTTTTTTGTTTTTCAGTTTTGTTGAAGATAGGAATGAGGTAGGATAAAGAATACCCATAACCTGCACCAAACTCACTGCCATCATATGTCTTTCCAAAACCTGGTATAAATAAATTATCAAAGTTTTCTGGGCTGTCATTACTAACTCTTCGTTTTAGCTGTACATGTACAGATAGGTATAAGTTGTTAAATAGTTCTGCTTTAATACCAAGCTGTAGCTCTATCCAACTAGCTGTTAAGCCATCATAATTAACGGGATCACTAACAACAGTTGGGTCAAAAAATGGCGTGTCTGTATAAATGGTATAGCTTTGTAACTCTTGAGAAAACGTAGAAAAACCATAGCGTAGGCCTACAAATATTTCATTACTCATACCTATCCAATTATCATAGGCGTTATAATTTGCTCCAACTTTAATATAACTCCCTTTAGTAAAGGCTTCTAAATTAGTTTCGTTATAATCAAATTGTTCATTACCTAATTCTGCTGCTATAAAATAATGCTTTAAGATTCTATAATCTCCAAGAAGTTCAAATCCACTATAATCTTCATCTAAAAGTGTTCTTAATGGTTTGCTTAAATCTACACCAACTCTAACACCATACTTCTCTTTAAAACTTATGCTGTCTGAAACACTTATAAGCGTTTCTTGAGCAAAGAAACTTGCGGTACACCAGAAAATACTAGTGAAAAATAGTAACGTGCGTAGTAAGCTCATCTGTAATGTTTGATTCTATTATTTCAATATTCTGTATCCAAGAGTCTGTGTCTTCTCCATTTAAACTAAAGTTTAAATCTAGATAATTAGATTTAAATCCACAGGCTCTATTTATGTACTCATCTTGTGGTGTATATGAAAATTGTAGCTCATCAATATTCTGCTCATCATTACCAGAGTTTCTTACAAACAGAAAATCTACAACTGTGCTTGCAGGATTTAGGGGTATTGCTATAGAGTCTGTATTAGCTACAATCTCTCCAGATTCATTTAAACTTACTGGGTTGTTTACGCCAACAGCAGTTATAGATAAACTAGGAACATCTTTTAACTCGGTTGGAGTTACATTAATGTCATAAAACGTAATAATTAACTTAGGCGTTGTTGGTGTAGATTCTGGACATATATCATCACGTTGGCAGCTATTGGTTGTAAAACCTATAACTAACAAAACCAAAATTGCAATAAATGAGTGTTTCATATTATCTTAATTCTAAACAAACCACATTTTCTACGTGATGTGTTTGTGGAAACATATCTACAGCCTGTGTTTTAGTTACTTTATAATAGGCATTCATAAGCTCTAAATCTCTAGCTTGTGTTGCACTATTACAACTTACATACACAATACGCTTAGGTTTAATATTAAGTATTTGTGCTACTACATCTTTATGCATACCATCTCTAGGAGGATCTGTAATAATAATGTCAGGTTGGCCGTGTTCCTCTATAAATTCTTGAGAAAACACATGTTTCATGTCTCCGGCAAAGAAATCAACGTTATTAATCTCGTTAAATTGTGCATTTTTCTTAGCATCTTCAATAGCTTCTGGTACAGACTCTATACCAACTACTTTTTTAGCTTTTTTAGCAACAAACTGTGCAATTGTTCCTGTACCAGTGTATAGGTCATAAACTAATTCGTCTCCGCTAAGGTCTGCAAATTCTCTTGTAATTTTATATAAGTTGTAAGCCTGTTTACTATTAGTTTGGTAGAAAGATTTAGCATTTATTTTAAATTTTAAACCTTCCATCTCTTCAAAGATATGGTCTCGACCAGTATAGCAAATAACGTTTTGGTCATATATTGTATCATTACCCTTATCATTAATAACATATTGTAATGATGTTATCTCAGGAAATGTTTCAGCTATATAATCTAACAGTAACTCGCGTTGTTCTTTATCATCTTTATAAAACTGAATAAGCACCATTATCTCTCCTGTTGATGCTGTTCTAATCATTAAAGTTCTTAGTAAACCTTCTTGCTTTCTTACATCAAAAAAATCTAAATTATGCTTTAGTGCAAATTCTTTAACGCTGTTTCTTATCGCATTACTTGGATCTTCTTGCAGGTGACATTTTTTTATGTCTAAAATTTTATCCCACATTCCAGGTATATGAAACCCTAAAGCATCTTTATCTGTAATTTCTACATCACTTTTAATTTCATCTAGCGTCATCCAGCGATTGTTGCTAAATGAAAACTCCATTTTGTTTCTATAAAAGTAAATGTCTTCACTTCCTAAAATAGGGGTAATCTCTGGTAGCTCTACTTTACCAATACGTTTAAGGTTATTTATAACTTCATTTTCTTTAAAAGCTAATTGGTGCTCATAGCCCATATTTTGCCATTTGCAACCACCACAAGTTCCAAAATGTTGACATTCTGGCTCAACTCGCTTATCTGAATATGATACAATGTTTACCGCTTCACCTTCATAAAAGGCACGCCTTTTTTTGTATGTCTGTATATCTGCAACATCTCCTGGTACAGCATTTTTAACAAATATAACTTTACCATCTGGAGCTTTAGCAATACTCTTGCCTTTAGATCCTGCGCCGGTAATCTCTACTGCTTCAAATAATTGTTTGGTTTTCTTTTTTCTTGCCATAGCGCAAAGGTAATTTTTTATTGCCGACTAATTATTCAAGACCCCTTAATTTTATTGGTGTGAGATGGTCAATTTATAATGATTATGAATATTGGGGCTTTATACCATATTTATGAAAAATTTATTTTCAAACCCTTAATTTTGTGAATATCGGATGATTTCTCTCCCAAAGTAGGAATAGATAATTGTTTCAGAAAAAAAATAAATACTATGACTGTTGACACTATTACATCGTCAAAACAAGCCATTGAATTAGAAGATAAATATGGTGCACATAACTATCACCCACTTCCAGTAGTACTGGCAAAAGGTGAAGGTGTACACGTATGGGATGTCGAAGGAAAAAAATATTACGACTTTCTTTCTGCTTACTCTGCAGTAAACCAAGGACACTGTCATCCTAAAATTGTAGGTGCTATGAATAGCCAAGCAGAAACGCTTACGCTTACTTCTAGAGCATTTTATAATGATATGCTTGGTAAATATGAAAAGTTTGCATCAGACTATTTTAAGTTTGATAAGCTTTTACCTATGAATACTGGAGCAGAAGCTGTTGAAACTGCTATAAAGATTTGTAGAAAATGGGCCTATGAGAAAAAAGGTGTTAAAGAAACAGACGCTCAAATAATTGTTTGTGAAAATAACTTCCACGGGAGAACAACAACTATAATTTCATTTTCTAATGATGAAGGTGCCCGTAAAAACTTTGGACCATACACTCCAGGATTTATAAAGATTCCTTACGATGATACAGAAGCTTTAGAGAACGCTTTAAAGCAAGAAAATGTTGCAGGATTTTTAGTTGAGCCTATTCAAGGTGAGGCTGGAGTTTACACACCAGCAGATGACTTTATGAAAAAGGCAAAGCAATTGTGTAATGATAATAACGTGTTATTTATTGCAGATGAAATACAAACTGGTATAGCTAGAACGGGTGGTTTACTTGCAGTATGTGGTAACTGCTCTTGTGAAAACCACTGTGAAAGACAAGAAACATATAGTAGACCAGATATTTTAATATTAGGTAAAGCACTTTCTGGTGGTGCATACCCAGTATCTGCTGTTTTAGCAGATGATGAGATTATGAATGTTATAAAGCCTGGACAACACGGTTCTACCTTTGGAGGAAATCCTGTGGCAGCAGCAGTTGCTATGGCTGCACTACAAGTTGTTCAAGATGAAAACTTAATTCAGAATGCAAGAACATTAGGAGAGTTATTTAGATCTGAAATGGCTAAATATATTGAAACTTCAAATATTGTTTCATTAGTTAGAGGTAAGGGTTTACTTAATGCAATTGTAATTAATGATTCCGAAGACAGCTCAACAGCTTGGGATATGTGTATGGCATTAAAAGAAAATGGTCTTTTAGCTAAACCTACTCACGGAAACATTATACGTTTTGCACCACCGTTGGTGATGACTAAAGAACAATTGTTAGACTGTGTTTCAATAATTACAGAAACACTTAAAACATTTGAAAAATAGTGTTACAAAACATCTTATATAATAAAAAACCTGCTAGTTATAGCAGGTTTTTTTTGTGATTTTAACAAAGGTAACTTAGTATTGACCTTCACCATATTGTTCCAGCATTTCTTGTTGCATTTCCTGTAAGCCTTCCATGCCACCATAAAATACTAACATTCCGATGATTAGTAATATATAGATAACACTAAGAGCTAAACCAATATAAGCTAATATTTTTCCTGTTTTTACATTTTGATATCCAGAGTATAATTCTGGGCTTACTAAATAAGTTTCTGTTGCTTTCTTAGCTAAGACAATTGTAATTATGGCTAAAATAAGACCAATAACTCCATAGCAGCAACATCCTATTATAGATAGAATACCAAGAATTAATATTAAAGTTGAATTAGGTAAATTTTGTTTTTCCATGTGGATTAAGGTTTCTGATTAGGTAGTTTAAATATAGTAAATGTAAGTAATTGAATTTATAAATATTTTAGAAGATAGCTAACAACCATAACTAAAGCTGTTAAACCTCCTAAGATGGCTACAATTTTTCCGTAAAATTTAACTGGGTAAAAAAAGTTTACGCCAACAAAAATGAGTAAACTAAGTAATGGGTAAACTGCAGGATACATTACAAAAGCGGCAGTAAATTCACCTTGAATAAGAAGCGAAATTGATCGTTGTAGGCCACAGCCTAAACACTCAACCCCAAAGAACTTTTTATTTAGGCAAGGAAGCATGAAGTCTTCCATGTACTATCTATTATTTGAAACAGTGATTTTTTTAGAAAATGTTATGTTATCACTAGTCGTAATATTAACAACATAAATAGCTTCTTGAAGATTTCTAGTACTAAAAGTATACACAGATTGTCCTTCTAGGTTTTGTTCGTTAATCACTTTTTTTCCAGTAATATCATATAGTGCAACAGATTTTAGATCTAAAGCATTAGGGTTTCTTATTTCTAATTGAGAAGCTGAATTATTCTGGAAGACATCAAAGTTTTCAGCTGCAAAGTCTTTAGTGTCTAATACTTCCTGTTCTTGGAAAGTTAGGAAGAAACGCCCATCATAATTTCCTGCTTGTAAGGTAGTGGTCCAAGAGTTGTAATTTATATCATAATAAACTCCTGTTTCACTATCTAAAATATAAACATTTTCTGTATTAAAATTTTCAAAACTAGTGGCTGTAAACTTCACGTCCATTTGAGAATCTAAAACTAGCGAAAGTGGTATTTCTTCTGTAACATCAAAAGGTCTTACATCTATATAATACTTGTCGTTATTGTTTAAAATAGCAGCATCAGAAGCTAATGAATTTCTAAGTCTGGCATCCATTGCATAGTCTACACCTCGAGATGAGTTATGCCAAAAGCCTATAGAAATCTGCCTATTATAAGCGTGATTTAACTCTATATTTAGTTTTAACTTAGGAATGACTATAAGTTCATCTTCATCAAAATTTTCAGTAGTAATATTTTCTGAAGTATTTCTATGAAAAGTAGAGTTTGAAGAAGCTGTTTCTGGGATATAAGCTCTGTGCCTATTCTCAAAAGTAAATGAGTTGTCTAAATTACTGGTCGTCTCAACAAAGAATCCTTGTGCTATTGGTAAGTAGCGTCTATCTCTAGCATCACCTTCTACACCTGTTTCAGAATTTGCGATTGGTTCACCATCATTTGTATACATAATGAAAGTAGCGCCAACAGACATTCCTGTAGTGCCACAATCAACAGGAGCAAAAGCTTCGTAACCTGCTTGATAATCTACAAGAAAATGAGACTGAACGCTAGGATCACTGTCATAAAAATAAGCAATACCAGTTGTATTATCTTTTCTAGTAATAGAGCCACACGATGTTAATGTTACTGGTACATCTGGAGTGTCTGGATCATTGTCATCATCTATATCAGAATTCACTGAGTGTTCTAATAAGAAGTAACTAAGGTCTAAAGCAGATGGATAAGGGTTACCTATAAAAACAGAATGTCCTGGTGTTATAGGAGTAATACTTCCAATTTCTATAGTTCCAGAATTAGGACGTCCTCTAAAATCAAAACGTTGTGCACTACCAGAATTGTTTACAACACCTTCGCCTGCATCAGATACTGTAGGATCTGCACCTGTTACACCTTTCATTGTAAAGCCATATCCTGCAGGTATAGTATAATCATCACCACCAACTTGTTGCCATCCTAAATAATCATCTCCAGTAGGGTAATAGAAAAACCAATAGCTTGGTAAAGATAGTGGTTCTGGGTCTGGTGTAGCGCTAGCGTCTCCAACAGAACTTTCATAACCACCAATTAATTTAACAGGAGATGAATAGGTTTTATCTACAGGTGTAAACAAAGTAGACGATGGTCCAAATGTTGCATTACCATCAGCTAAAGTAACTCCAGAACTGTTTACAGCTACACTAACAGGAGATGTCCAGTTGTTATAATCCCATTGGTTGGTTGTACCTTCTTGGTATACAGATAGCAAACCGTCACCTTTGTTTAATTGATCTCCGCCATCACCTTGTATTAGTTGTGCTTCACGCCTTAAATAAATACTGGCTTCGGTTAATGTATCGTTTACATTCTTTGTAAGATTAACATCTTCTTTTACATATAAGATTTCATCTATGACATAAATAAATGTGTCATCTCCAGTATTGGTAGGCTTTACCGATAACTGTGCTAAAGATACACCGCTTATTAAAATGCTAAGAATTGTAATAATACACTTCATACTTTGTAAATTTGGGGTAAAATTAAGGTTTTGCCTTAACTTGTCATAAACAATAAGGTTAAATATACATTATTTTTAATAATATATGAAGTCTAATAAAAATACACAATACCTTGGTTATTTGAGTCTTAGTGTTGGTGCTATACTCGTAATTTATAATCTTTCAGACAACAGTACTTCGCAACTCATAGGTTTTTTGGGGATTTGCTTTTTAATGTTCGGCATTTATAAATTAATAAAACGTAATGATGATTTAGAACAATCTGAGATAGAGGATGAGCAATAAATTTAACGTTGGCGATAGGATAGCGGTTATAGATGATAATCTAGAAGGTTACATTAAACACATTGAGAATAATAATATCACTATTGAAGATGAAGATGGTTTTGAACTTCACTTTAATGAGAATGAGATTGTGCGTATAGGAAAACCTCAATATAAAATTGATACCAAACACGTTGATTTTGAACAGATTTTGAAAGAAAAATCATCTGTTAAACGAGGTGCTAAAGAACGCGTAAAGCCTAAACAGCGAAACGCTCCAGCAATGGAGGTAGACTTACACATACATAAACTTACAAAGTCTGAACGTGGCCTAACGGCTTATGACAAGTTAAACCTGCAAATAGATACTGCTAAACGTAAGTTAGATTTTGCTATACAAAAGCGTATTCAGAAACTTGTATTTATTCACGGTGTAGGTGAAGGTGTCCTAAAAGCTGAGTTAGAAACTATGCTTAGACGCTACGATAACTTAAAGTATTATGATGCAGATTATAAAACCTATGGTTTAGGTGCTACAGAAGTTTATATATATCAAAACTCTTAGTTGCCTTCAATAGTTATTTCTACATCTGGAACTTCAAGAATACCTAAATCATAAGTGCCTTGTATAGCTTGAATATCTTGACCACTAAACGTTAAGTTGGTTAACCTTACCAAAGTTCTAAACACAACTGTGTAGGTGTTTTCAATATTTACTTCTTCAGGAACATCAAAACTTTCAGTTTCATTTACATCTTTAAATCTTGCTATGCTATTGGCGCCAATATCATTTCTTGGGTTTCCGTCCATATCTTCATCTTCGTTTTTAGTTGGTATACCATCATTATCATCATCTGGATCTAAGTAATCTGGATCTCCATCTTCATCTGTATCTAACAGCATAGTGTCTGGAGTATTTCCTAACTCTGCACTTGTAGGTACATTATCACCATCATCGTCTATATCTTGATAATCTAAAATACCATCGCCATCTGTGTCTTGCTGGCTATCTTCATTTTCTTCATCATTAGTTAAACCATCTCCATCTTCATCTTCAGTATCTGGAATAGCTGTTGTGGTTAAAGTAGCTGTACCACCATTTGTACTCACAAATTCTTGTAATACTCTTGGAGAAGTAGGAGGTATTTCATTACAAAAATAACTGCTGCCTGTAATAGAGTTATCAAATGTTCTGTACACTAATTGGTTGCTTGTGTTTAAATCTATTGTTATAACGCCTAATTCTTCTCCTGTAAAATCATTGTCTTCAAAAGAAAGGGAAATTGATTCAAAAATGTCATCATTATTAGTTTTGTAAAGCACTTTAGTTGTGCCTTCACCACATAATGAGAGATCTGCATCTTCAAAATCAAAACTGGTTACAATAATATCACCATCGTCACAAGACGCTAATACAGCTATAAATAGAAAAAGAAATAGGGTGCGAGTCATTATCAAAATTTTCAACAAAATTAATTGAATTCCTATTGATAACGCTTCTGCTTGGGAATAATTTTATTTCTACTATTTTTGCCGCTACTAGCAAACAATTATGAGAAAAGTATATTTTGACAGTGCGGCCACAACGCAGGTAAGAAAAGAAGTCATTGAGAAAATGACGCAGGTAATGAGTGAGTGTTATGGAAACCCTTCATCTACACATGCTTTTGGAAGAGCTGCAAAGACTTTAATAGAGCAGGCTCGAAAGGATGTTGCGAAACACTTAAATGTTTCTGCTGGCGAAATTATTTTCACTTCTGGAGGTACAGAGGCAGATAACCTGGCAATTTGCTCGTCTGTTAAAGATTTAGGGGTTACACGCATCATAACTTCAAGAATAGAGCACCACGCGGTTTTACATACTGTACAGGAAATGCAAGACAAGCATAATGTTACGGTAGATTATGTAAACCTGAAAGATTGTGGGAGCATAGATAGTTCTCACCTCGAAGAGTTGCTAGGTAATAGTACCGAAAAAACATTGGTAAGCTTAATGCATATTAATAATGAGGTTGGTAATATGCTGGACATAAAAGCTGTTGCTAAACTTTGTAAATCTCATAATGCCTTATTTCATTGTGATACAGTACAATCTGTAGGTCATTTTAAGTTAGATTTTTCTGAAATACCAGTAGATTTTACAGCTGTAAGTGCTCACAAATTTCACGGCCCAAAAGGTGTTGGTTTTGCATTTATTAGAAAAAATAGTGGTTTAAAACCTATGATTGTAGGTGGAAGCCAAGAGCGAGGTATTAGAGCAGGTACAGAAAGTGTGCACAATATTGTTGGTTTATCTGAAGCATTAAATATTTCTTATGCAAATTTAGAGGAAGAGAAATCCTACATAAAATCTTTAAAACAATACTTTAAAGACCAACTACAAGAACATATTCCAGAAGCTTCTTTAAATGGAGGCTGCTCTGATAATGATAATAGCACCTATACCTTGCTTAATGTGTGTTTACCAATTGCAGCAGAAAAGGCAGTTTTACTTTTATTTCAACTAGATTTAAATGGTATTGCTTGCTCTAAAGGTAGTGCTTGCCAAAGTGGTAGTGGCCAAGCATCTCACGTTTTACAGGCAATTTTAGAAGACGATAAATTAAAGCGACCTTCAGTTAGATTTTCGTTCTCAAAATACAACACGAAAGAAGAAATAGATTATGTGATTGGCGTACTCAAGAATTTTATGGAAAGCTAATTATTAATTAGTTAACTATCTTACCATCAACCATTGTTAGTTTTCTATCTGCCATATTTGCAAGTTCTTCGTTATGGGTTACAATAACAAAGGTTTGTCCAAATTCATCTCTAAGTTTAAAAAATAGTTGGTGTAAGTTTTCAGCACTTTCACTATCTAAATTTCCAGATGGTTCATCTGCTAAGATTACGGCAGGATTATTAATTAAAGCTCTGGCAACAGCAACACGTTGTTGCTCACCACCACTTAACTCAGATGGTTTGTGATAAGCTCTTTTTTCAACACCTAAAAACGATAATAACTCCTTAGCTCTTTGCTCCGCTTGTGCTTTAGAGGTGCCTTTAATAAATGCTGGCAAGCATACATTCTCTAATGCTGTAAATTCAGGTAATAGTTGGTGAAACTGAAAAATAAACCCAATATGTTCATTTCTGAATTTAGAAAGTGATTTTCCTTTTAAGCTTGTAGCCTCTTTTGAATTTATAATAAGCTTTCCTTGAGTGTTCGAGTTGTTGTCTGAAGCATCAAGGGTACCTAATATTTGAAGTAATGTTGTTTTTCCAGCACCAGAAGCACCTACAATAGAGACAATCTCACGTTCTGCAATATGGAGATCAACGCCTTTTAAAACGTGTAAATCACCGTAGTGTTTATGAATGTTTTCTGCTATAATCATGGGCATCTGTTAAGAATAACAAAGCTATGCTTTATTTCCGAATGAGTTTTTAAGATTATTATAATCTATAAAATATACCAAACGTAGCGATAGTTGATTAAGGCTTGGTTGGTCAAATAACGTATTAAGACTTTCAGTATAATCTACAGTAGACTGGTCATCTTGATTAAATATTTGGTTTCTGTAAAGTAACGTTGCAACGCTACCAGGTGCAAACCTCCAGCTGTAAGAAAGATCGATATTCCAAATATTAAAATTGGTGTTAGGATCTCTATTTTCAGAATCTTCTGTGTCATAGGCAATTTGTGATCTAGTTCCGTCTTCATTAAGTTTAAAGAATACATCTTCGGTATAGTCTGCCACACTCCAGAAGTTTCTAAACCTAAGGTTAAGGGCTTTAAATGGATCAAAATTAAAATTAGCAGAAATAGTATTTTCTAAAGAGGTACGATCACGTTGTCCTAGGAAAACATCATCACCATTATTATCTATATAACCAAACTCTTTTTCATTTTGAGCGTAGTTACTACTAACCACTAGTAAAAATTTATCTGAAAAACGATATCTTGGAGAAACATTAAGTGAAAGGTTATCTTGAGGGTCTTCATAAAAATGCCTGAAACCTAGACTTAAATCTAATGCAAACTTCTTTCTATAATCTGAAGATATCCAGCCACGACCACCAATACTTGAGCTATATGTAACAAATCTGCCAGGTAAACGCGGCTCAAAGTAATCTTGTGTGTCTGAGTCATAATACACATTACCACCAAAAGAAAAACGCTCTATAGTATTAAAATATGCATCTACATTTATGTTATTATTAGTTTGCACGCTTGGTTTGTATAACCTGTTATGCCTAGCTGTTATAGAAAAACTGTAGTTGTTGAAACGTTTTGTAGGTTCAAATATTTGGTAGCTTGCTGCAGCTACGAAATTGTTAAAATTGTTTCTGAAAACTAAACCTAAATCATTAATATCATAAGTTGTGTTGGCAAAGTCATGACCAACTCTATATCTGAAATTACCATCAATTTTAGCTATATCAAGTTCAGATAAAAAGCCAGAGGTAATGCCATCTGTATCCATTACATTGCTTACAATTGCTCTACCTGAAGCCCCAAATTTGTTGTTTTTGTCTGCAGTGTCAAATACAAAAGCACTTACATTGGCATCTCTAAAGTCTCCTTCTCTAGTAACGTTTGTGTTTACTAAAGAAATAGATGAGTTTCCATTAAACTGTTGATCTAATACAAATACATTATAATTTGCAAGTGGCTCTACCACAACTTCTCTTTTTGTATTTGTAACTGTATCTTCAATAATAGCTCTAGTTTCTTCTGTAATAGAATTTAAAAAACCAATCCCTAATTTGTCTTTGGTTCTTCCAGAAATCTTAAGAGCGTTTAGGAGGTTTACTTTTTGAGGGTTTTCAATATAACGTTCATTGGCATTTAAACGAGATCCTCTAGTTGGTCCATTACCAATACGTCTTGAGAAGAAAATGCCACCTTTGTCAAAAAGTTCTGTACCTTCTGTAAAAAACTGTCTGTTTTCACCAAAAGTTTGTTCAAAAGGACCTAGGTTTAGTCTAACATTATCAAATGCAACTTGTCCAAAATCGGGTATTAGAGTCATATCTAATGTAAAGCTGTCACTTAAGCCATACTTTAAATCCATACCTGCACTAAACTCTGTTTCTGTTACACCATCAAAATTAGTGACAATACCTTGTGCGAAAGGGAAAAAGGTTAACCTCACAGGTGGCTCTATATCTCTTACGCCATTAATGGTAGCATTATATTGAGTCTCCCTACCAACTTCTCTATTTATATAATTATAGGTGTAAGTTTCATTACGATCTATAATACTTCGATACATATTCAAACTCCAATCCTGTATATCTTCCTCAGGAAAACGTAATGCGTTATAAGGTATTTTAAACTCTGCAAACCATCCACGGTCGTTAATAGTGGCTTTAGCATCAAACACAACATCATAACTAAAATCCTGCCTATTTTGAGATACTTTAGAGTCACCTATGGTACCAGCACTGGTAATGTAAAATCGAGTTTCATTAATACTATCGTTGTAAGTATTTAAAGCAATAGAGATTACATCTGCCTGAACATTTATTTCGTCTCTTTGGCTAAACTGTCTTCTTATGGAAGAAGGATCGTCATCATACATATATGCAGCAAAATAAACGGCACTATTATCGTATGCCATTTTTAGTATCGTACGGTGTGTTTTTGGCGCCTTACCCTCATTACTTGGTTGTAGCATATTAAAATCTGTATGTATAGGTAATGTTTGCCATACAGCATCGTCTAAGATACCATCTATTTTAGGTGGATTGCTAATACGTTCTGCAACGATAATTTTAGATGGCTCTGTTTGAGCTGTAAGTATTGAAATAAAAAATAAGCTAAAAAATAAGGGTAAGGAGTAATTCACTGAAAATGAGGTGTTTTAATAAATTGGGAATGTCTAAACAAAATTATTGTTCCAATGCTTTTCTTTTCATAAGGAAATGTTAAATAATTTTGTTTATTAATTTATTGAAATAGATAAACAAAAATTACACTAATTTTACATAAATGAAAGAGAAAACAGAAGTAGCAACATTTGCAAATGGTTGTTTTTGGTGTACGGAAGCCGTATTTCAACGCTTTAAGGGTGTAAACAAAGTACAGTCTGGATTTACTGGCGGAATGATTAAAAATCCGCCTTATAGAGAAGTTGTTTCAGGAAGAACTGGTCATGCAGAAGCTTTACAGATTACCTTTAATCCAGATATTATTACTTTTAAAGAGCTTTTGTATGTGTTTTTTTCTACACACGATCCTACCACTTTAAATAGGCAAGGTGCAGATGTTGGTACACAATATAGGAGTGCTATATTTTACCATTCCAATAGTCAAAAAGAAATGGCTAAAGCTGTTATTAAAGAGTTAGATGCAGATACCATTTTTAATGCGCCTATAGTTACAGAGGTTACTGAAGCTTCTGAATTTTATGTGGCAGAAGAAGAACATCAAAATTTTTATAATAACCATCCTGAGTATGGATATTGTAAATTTGTAATAGATCCTAAAATAAATAAAATACAGAAGTATTTCTCTGATAAACTAAATTAAAGAATGGCATTATACCGAAATTTTGAAGAATTTAATATAGAAGTAACAGATGAAATAAAGTCTCAATTTTCTTCTATCATAACTAACTTAGGAGAAGATGTAGCGCGAGAAGGTATAGTAAAAACACCAGAACGTGCAGCAAAGGCAATGCAGTTTTTAACATCTGGATATGATATAGATGCTGCAGAGATCCTTAAAGGCGCTATGTTTAAAGAGGATTATAATGATATGGTTGTAGTAAAAAACATTGAGCTTTATTCACTTTGTGAACACCATATGTTACCATTTTTCGGTAAAGCCCATATAGCCTATATCCCTAATGGACATATTGTAGGACTTAGTAAACTACCAAGAGTTGTAGATGTGTTTGCAAGACGTTTACAAGTGCAAGAACGTTTAACTCACGACATTTTAGAATGTATTAATGATACATTAAAACCAAAAGGTGTTGCTGTTGTTATTGAGGCTAGCCATATGTGTATGATGATGCGTGGCGTGCAAAAGCAAAACAGCACTACAACAACATCTGGTTTTAGAGGACAGTTTGAAGCTCAGGAGACTAGAAATGAGTTTCTTAAACTTATTAGTAGCGATTTAGCTTAGAGAGAACACAACAATTTCGGCATCTTTTTTGTTATTAAGATATAGATTCATCAATTTAAATTAATCAACATGAAAAACCGAAATTATAAATTATTAGGAAAAAGTGTTCTTATGGATGCTATAGGTATGGCTACAATGGCTATACCTGTTTTAGGGCCGTTTGTAGATATCTTATGGGCGCCGATTGCAGCTAAGAAAATGACAGAAATGTTTCCTGGCAGAAAAGGGAAAATTGCATCTGTAATTACTTTTCTTGAAGAAATTTTACCGTTTACAGATGTTATTCCAACATTTACATTAATGTGGTTATATACCTATGTTTGGAGTACATCTAAAGAAGTAGTACAAGAACCAATTGAGGTGGAGATAGTTTCATAAAATCATTTGCAATCAATATATAACCTCAAGAGTTTTCTTGAGGTTTTTTTATACAAAAAAAGAGCGGCTAACCACAACCGCTCTTTTAAATTCAAATCAATACGAATTAAAGCGTATTAATTATTCAACAATCACGTTGAATGTCTGTGTTACATCTGTTTCACCACCAGCATTAGTAATGTCGCCTTCTGCAACACCACTAGCATCTTTGCTCGGTTCGTGACGCAATGTTACTGTAAAAGTTCCGTTTGAAGCTTCACCGGTTATTAAGCTAAAGTTAATTCCTACAGGATTTCCATCTGCATCTGCATCTGCATAATCTGTAGTAACATTTAAGCTAGTAGATGCTTGATAAAAAAACTGGTGCTCATCTGCCTCTTCTGCAACCTCTTCGGTAATATCTTCTGCAGGAGATTCTGTTTCGTTAAGTAATGTAACTGTTCCCGTATAGGTAGTGTTAGCCAATAGGTTTACATCATCTATCACAGGAGCGTTTGGTCCATCACCATCTAAATCTGTAGCAGTAAATGTTACTGTTGGGTTACCTTCAGAAGTTAAAGAAATTGTAGTTGTAGTAATTAATTCTTCTTCATTCACTATTTCTGGAATACTATCATCATCACTTGAACAAGAGAAAATAAATAATGATGCAAGGGCTAAAGTTGATAATTGTTTTAAGGTGTTCATTGTTTGCTTTTTTAGTATGTAGTGGTTGAACCTATCGAAACCACTTTGATATTAATTTATGTATGATGATTTCGAATGGCTCAATCATCGTAAGTTATTGTTAGTAATTTAATTTTAGTCTTAGAGTTACGTTTCTTCCTAAATCATCTGCATAATAGCGTAGTCTATTTAAGTAGTCACGATACTCTGTATTAAAAATATTTGAGACATCAAGCCCAACATTTAATGTGCTTTTATTAAACACAGAAAAGTCTATACTGCTTGTAAAACCTAGTAAATGATAAGCATCTGGTGGTGTGCTTAAATCAACTACTTCAGTAGTTTCGGTCTCTGGGATAAAAACTTCAAAATTGTTATTTGGAAATTCATTTTGTCTAAAAACATATTGGCTTGTAATACCTAATTTTAGGTTATTTAATTTTTCATTTTTAAACGTTAAACTATTTGTTGTGTTAACTGGCGGCATATTTATTAACGCACGATCTAAAGAGGTATCTCTTCCTTTAACGATACTAAGCTGGTGGTTTGTGCTAAAACTTTTAGTAAGCTGTAACCTGGCATCAACATCTACTCCTAATAATCTTGCTTGAGTTTGCCTGTATTCCCAAACCTGAAAATTACCTCGTATGGTTTGCTCTATACCAGTTGGTTCAATTAAGATAAAATCTGAAATGAAGTTAGCAAATGGACTTACAGAAAATGAAATATGCTTAGTGTCGTGCTCTAACGTGACACTAAATTTATTAGCTCTTTCTGAATTAAAACTTAAGTCGCCAATTTCTATTCGAGATGCTGAATGGTGTAAACCTTCACTAAATAATTCTGAAGGGTTTGGAGATCTTGAAGCTAATGAATAGTTACCAAGAAGCTTATATGTATTATTTAATGCTAAACTAAAGCCAGCAGTTGCAGAAACATTATGATAATCGAAATTCGGATTTGTAAGGATCTGATTTTCATTTCTATCTATTTCAAACTCTGGATAGGTTTCATCATAACCGCGCTCTTCCCATCTAGATAGCCTATAAAATTTAAAAGCATCTATATTTTGAAAGTCATAACGTAAGCCAGATTCTACAGTTAACGTAGGAGATAGGTTATACGTTAGTGCGGCATAAGCTCCTAAATCGTAACGTTCATAATCTGGTATTAACCGTCTTACTCCAGTTGATGGATCTGCAAAATTATCTTGATACCCAAATGAGAAACCTGTCTTAATTTCATAATCTATTTTAGCATCATAAACCAAATCTGCATTAAAGTGATGTGTTGCTAACTCTAAATCTACACTTGGTCTATTGTCTTCACTATCTCTTCTAATATCATATTCTAAACGATTGTTTAATTGAAAATCATATTGCGCAGATATCTTTCCGAAATTTTCAAACCTTTTAAACAGCTTCAGTTTTGCTAAATGATGATTCACATCTTGCCTTGGTGCTATTATATCATAAGTAAAATCATCTATAATGAACGGTCTGTCACTATTTATAGCACGTACTTGATCTTCTGCACCACCAAGGTGAGAAGCCCTTAGTATTCCTACTTCATTATCAAAATAGGAGTAATATGCATCAAAACCCCAAGAAAACTTATTAAGACCAAATCCTAAAGAGAAATCTTTTTCATCTTGACCTGTATTACTTAAAATATAATCTGGCGTTTCAAAATCTCCAAAGCGTTTATACGTTCCTTGAACTCTAGTATACCAACCAGACTTAAACGCCTTAGTGAGGTTAGAAGTAAGTGTGCCGCCACGACCATTTGTAGATCCTGTAATTATAGTTTTTCCATAGATAGTATCTTTTAATGGTGCTTTTTCTGGTTCTACAATTACAATACCACCAACTGCGCCACCACCATATTGTAATGCATTGGCTCCTTTTATTACAGCAACTTTACCAGCAGCATTTAAATCTACATTTGGTGCGTGTTCTGCTCCCCATTCTTGGTCTTCCATTTTAGTGCCATTATTATAAATAAGGACACGACTGCTATGTAAACCTTGTATAACAGGTTTAGCTACAGTATTTCCTGTATTTAAAGTAGATACGCCACTTATAGATTTTAAGGCATCACCTAAAGAACCGCTTGTTTTTGCATCTAAAATTTCAGAATCTAAAACCTGTTCTTGTGCAGACAGTACGTTTTTCTTGAATACAGCACCTTTAATGGTAACTTCTCCAAGTTCTTCTAAATGATGTTCTAGCTTAATATCTAAAGTTGTATTACCAGAAACAGTTACTTGTACTGCTTTGGTATCACATTCAGGATGTGAAACTTGCAATGTGTAACTGCCATCACACAACCCTTTAATGGTATAGTTACCATCAAAGTCTGATAGTACAGCCTTCTCTAAGCCAGCTACAATAAGAGTAGCGCCAATTAAAGGTGAGTTATCGTGAAAATCTACAATAGTTCCTTGCAATGTATACTCACATTCTTGCGCATTTACAAAAAGTGTACATATACAAGCACATACCCATAGGTATTTTTGCATGTCGTGAAAATTTTAAAATTGAAAACTATCCTGTTGCATATACACGCAAAGGATATTAAGAATGGAAATTATGATAAAGAAGGTGGTCCTCTAAGTGAGACCGATGTAGAAGATGTTAAGACCACACCTTCATTAATCTTGAAATTTTGGGTTTGTGGTAATACAAACGACCAAATTTCATAATTAGGGACATTAAAAACAACAACAGGATTTAACTGAAACTTATAAAAATTACAGTCTAAATGTTTCTCGTGAAAATGAGTATCGCTAGGGTTGTCACAAAGCTTATGTTCATGTTGCTCTAATGCATGACCAAATGAAACCCCTAATGGAAATAGGAGTACAGCGGTAGCTATAATTGCAATATGTTTAAAAAACTTTGTTTTCAATGTATGTTTTAATCTAAGAATTTTGCAAAACCGAGACGTCTAAGCATTTTCTTTTCGAAAGCCCAGAAGAATTGGAATTGACCAAATATCCAGCCGAAAATAATCAAAAGCACTTGATAAACAGGGAAAATTAACAAAATCCTAACAGGCCAGTAAATCCAACCGCTAGTGTTTTCTTGGGTAATACCTAAAAATTCGACTATAGGACCAGCAATTTTTGCAGATGTAGATCCTGTAATGCCAAACACTATAAAAATTACCACTACTTGCCAGTTAGAAGAAATTCCCCAACGTTCTTTAAGCTTTTTCATTCGGCAAAATTACAAATTTACCTTAGTTTCTGATTGTAAGTTTCTTCAAAAAATTCGAAGTAATTAAATAAAAGATAATTTACTTCATAGCCATAATCTATACCAGGTTGGTAATCTATTTGTTGTTCGTAAAGGTTAGTTCTGTTATATCGAGAATCTAATACACGCCTATTGTATTCCTGAACAGAAAACAAATTTCTGTTTTCTAAAACCTTTTGTATGTAATAACCGCGAGGTGGTTGTGTTACTAGCCAACTTTGAAAACCTGGCTCGATAATTATAATTTCATATTCTAAACTATCATTAGCAATGCGTACAGTATCTAGAGACTTAGTTTTAGATTCTTTATCGGTATGAGCTGCATCTGTAGTGTTAGTAGTTGCACAAGCTATTATTAACAATGCAAGCAGTAATGTTGGTATAATCTTTTTCATAACTAAAAAGATACAAAAACGATTCCAATTTTATATAAACAAAAAACCAGTTGCCTTAAGACAACTGGTTTTATTTATATAGTAGTAAAATTATTTTCCAAATAAGCCACCAAGCATACCGCCAAGGCCTCCTTTTTTCTTATTTCCGCCAAGAACCATTCCGGCAACATCATCTATAACACTACCATCACCATCTGCGTCTAAAAGCGTTTCAATTAAAGATTGATCATTTGTACTTTGCGATCCTAAAACAGAACCTAATAAATCTCCAAGACCGTTTTGACTTACATTGTCCTTACGCTTTTGGCTTCCTAATATTCCCATAATTATCGGTGCAGCCATTTTTATGATTTGGCCTACACTACCAGCATCTACACCACTTGTTTTACTAATGGTTTGCTCTACACGTTCTTGCTTGCCGCCTAAAACGTGACCTAAAATACCACCACCATCACTCATTAAATCATCTAGACCTCCACCACTTAATAAACCACCTAAGTTATCTAATAAAGAACCATCGTGTTTATTATTTTCTAAGGCACTATTTAGGCTTGCTGCACCATCTGGAGTTGCTGCATTCCTTTTCATTGCTCCTAATATTAGAGGCATAGCCGAGCTTAATACAGAAGCTGTACGGTCTGGGCTAGTATTGGTTTTTTCACTAGCACTACTAATAAGTTGTTTGCCAATGTCTGTATTTAATAAATCTAAAATTGAAGCCATAATAAAGAATTAGTTGAAATGTTAAAATTTTAAGATTTGAAAGTTAGTCAATTAATTTAAAAATCAGAAAATAAATTCATCACAAAATATTGCCTTTCGTCACATGTATATGATCTTGTATAGCTATATTAATATCTTTATAAGGTTTGAAGCATATGAAATATAGCCCCATTTATATTATCTTATTACTATTCTTTACGCAAATGTCTGCGCAAGAGAATGATAAGGATTTAAACAATTTGTTTAATGCTGTAACAACTATTGAAGTTACACCAAACGCATTACAGAATTATTTTTATAAGATCACAGATAATTACTTACTCACAGAGCACAGAGAATCTTTTACAGGTTTTTTTAATTATGTAGAATCAGATTTAGAATTAATGAACTCTACAGTGTTTAAGGATCACTATTATCTTTTTAAGGCAAGGTCTTATAGGCTCTCTAATGAATTTGGTAAAGCTTTTTCTAGTCTAAATAATATAAGTGATAAGTTATCAGGCTTTTCAAAAAAGGACAGTGTTAACTATTTTGTTATGTACCACCTTGCTACCACAGAGCTTGGGCTGTTTAAACAAAGTATTAACTATGCCCAGATTATTAACTCTATAGATGATATACCATCTACTAGAGAGCCAGGTATGGCACCAGATATATATTTTTTAGTGTCAAGTGATTTATCTTATAACAAGCTAGGTGATTATAAAAATGCTATTCGCATAGCAAAATCTAAGTTCGAAAAGTTTAAGGAGCTGTATCCTAAAGATTATTACTTTCTATTTAATAGGGCTAATAATATAGGTGTTTACTATAATAATTATAACAAGCCAGATAGTGCATTAGTTTATTTTAATAAAGCAATGTCTTATTTGGATTATGAGGGTTTTAATGGTTCTAAGAGTACAGATAAATATAGATCGTTTGTTCAAGGAAATGTAGCGCAGTCTTATATGTTAATGGAGCATTATAAAGAAGCAATCCCATTATTAGAGGACGATGTAGAAAAGTCTCTTGACTATTTTCCCTACAATGCATTAATAAGCTCTGTATTGTTAGCAGAAAGTCATGTTAAACTTAATAATGTAGCAAAAGCCGAACGTGTATTGTCTAGGTTTGATAGTATTTCTAATGCTACAGAACGATTACAAAACCCAGAGTTTAGAGACAAACTATTTGCCATTAAAGCAAAAATTGCAGAACAAAAAGGAAACCATGTAAAAGCCATTGAAATCTTAAATGCTCAAATAAAGTTTAGAGATTCTAACAAAGCTGCAGAAAAACTTGAGGAAGCAATTTCATTACAGTCTGCTTTCGAATTAGAGAAAAAAGAAGCAGAGCTACTTGCCTCTAAAGTAAAAGCTAATGAAATGGAAGTAACCTTAAATAAGCGTAATTATAGTATTATAGGAGGCTTACTTTTAATAATACTTTTAGCCTGCTTACTAGTTTGGTACCGTTTGAATAGTTTGAAGCAAAAAGCTCAAAACAAAGAATTTAAACTACTAACTGAAACTATAGCAGAAAAGAATAAGGTAATTAATATAGCACTTCAGGAAAAGGATACACTTTTAAAGGAAATACATCATCGTGTAAAAAATAACTTGCAAGTGGTTTCCAGTCTTTTAAGTTTACAAAGTAACAATATTAGTAGTACCGTTGTAAGAGAGGCTTTACTAGATGGGCAAGCAAGAGTTAGATCTATGGCGTTGGTACACCAAAGGTTATATGAAACAGATAATTATAAGGATATTGTTTTTAATGACTACATAGGCCAACTTGTGCAAAATTTAATAGCAACTTATAGAGTAGATAATAAAGTAGAATACACTATTAACTCTAAAGAAATAGTAGATATAGATATAGCTGTGCCTCTTGGTTTAATAATTAATGAGGTAGTCACAAATACTTTAAAGTATAGTGAAAAAGATGTGCTAAGGTTGTCTATAAATTTTAACGAAAAGAACACAAATCATTATAAATTAGTAATCTCAGATAATGCCTTAGGATTTAATCTTGAAGAAGTGAAAAAACGAAAGACCTTAGGTCTTAAATTAATAGAAATATTGGTGAAACAGTTAGAAGGAAATCTTGATATAGATACTTCAACTAAATCACCAACAACATATACAATTGAGTTTCCAAAAACTGACAAATGAAAAAAAACATTCTCATAGTAGAAGATGAGCTTTTAATTGCTGAAGATATTAAGTACAATTTAGAGCGTTTAAATTATAACGTATCAGGTATTGCCATAAGAGCTTCAGAAGCACTTACAATACTTGAAAACAATAGTGTAGATTTAGCTTTGCTGGATATTAATATTAAAGGAGAATTAGATGGCATAGAGTTAGGAAGAAAGATTAGATCTCTTTATCCAATGCCAATTGTGTACCTAACATCTAACTCAGACAAACGCACTGTGGAACGTGCTGTTGAAACAGAGCCATCTGGCTATGTGGTTAAACCTTATAACAAAACAGATCTTTTTACAACACTTACGTTAGCTCTTCATAACTCAGATAAAAACGAGAAGCCACAAGAAAAACAATCTACACAAGGTAAAGGTAAGTCTGTGTTTTTTAAAGTAGAAGGTACTTATACAAAAGTATTGTTTGATAATATATTATTTTTTAGAACCGCAGGAAATTACATTGAGATTCATAAAATTGGAGGAGTAGACTTGGTAAGGATGACAGTTAAGGAATTGTTTGAACATGTAGCTTCAGGAAATTTCTTGAGAGTACATAAATCCTATATTTTAAATAGGGATAAAATAACTGGATTTAATGGTAAAGAGGTTTTTATAGGAGATAGGAAGTTTCCTATGGGTGGCGTTTATAAAGATGAAGTCTTTCAAGTGTTAGATGTAAACTAAATTTTGTCACAAATAACTTAGGTTTTGTCACATCAGTCTACATGCAATTCAAGTAATTAATATATTTGAGATATCCATAGATAATTGGGGTTTATATGGGTGTTTTATACTAAAAAAGGAGTGATTTGTTAATAATCACTCCTTTACTTTTAATATATCTTGTTAATTATGCAGGTTGTAGTATATCTGCAATCTGCTCTGCTAACTCAACACCAATTCTGTCTTGCGCTTCTAGAGTAGCTGCGCCAATATGAGGACTTAATGAAAGTTTTTCATTCATTAATAACTGTATCTCTGGCTTAGGCTCTTTTTCAAAAACATCTAAAGCTGCAAAAGATACTTTTCCATCATTTAGAGCATCAACCAATGCCACTTCATCTAATACACCACCACGTGCAGCATTAATAATACCAACACCTTCTTTCATTTTTGAAATTTCTTCTTTACCAATTACATAATCCTTTTGAGCAGGAACGTGTAAGGTTATAAAATCTGAATGCTGTATTAAATCTGAAACGGGTTCTGTTTTAATAGGAATCTTTATGGTTTGGTGATTGTAAAATTCTAATTCTATTTCTGCTTCACCTACATAGTTATCACTTGCTACTACTTTCATACCGATACCTAAGGCAATCTTAGCTACCTCACGACCAATACGACCAAAACCAATAATACCTATGGTTTTACCTCTTAGTTCTCTTCCTTTAGCATAAGATTTTTTTAAAGCCTTAAAATTTGTATCGCCTTCTAGTGGCATTGCTCTATTAGAGTCGTACAAGTATCTAACGCCACCATATAGGTGAGCAAATACGAGCTCTGCAACGCTACTGGATGATGCTGCAGGTGTATTAATAACGTGCAAGCCTTTTTCTTTTGCATAGCTAACATCTATATTATCCATACCAACACCGCCACGACCTATTATTTTTAAGCTAGGGCACGCATCGATTAATTCTTTTCTTACAGTTGTGGCACTTCTTACCAATAGTACAGAAATGTCGTTTTTATTTATATAGTCTTTAAGTTGATCTTGAGCTACGTTAGTAGTTATAACTTCAAAACCAGCTTTTTCCATAGCGTCTACACCGCTTTGAGAAACACCATCATTTGCTAAAATTTTCATATCTATTTTTTAAAATCTAATTTAATTATAAGGATTAGTTAAGCTTTACGTTCTAGATCACTCATAACTTCAACCAAAGTACTAACACTATCTTTTGCCATTGCATTGTACATAGATGCTCTGTAGCCTCCAACACTTCTATGACCATTAAGACCATTAATACCAGCTTCAGCTAACATAGCATTAAAAGTTTCAGTTAGATCGCCATTTACTAAGCTAAAGGTTGCATTCATGGTACTGCGATCTTCCTTCTCTGCAAAGCCTTTAAATAAAGGGTTTATATCTATTTCAGAATAAATAAGCTTAGCTTTCTTTTCATTTTGTTCTTGTATTTTGTCTATACCGCCTAGATTTTTAAGCCATCTTAACGTAAGCATAGAGACATAAACTGGAAAAACAGCAGGTGTATTAAACATACTAGATTTACCAATATGTACTGTATAATCCATCATAGAAGGAATTTCTCTGTTTACTTTTCCTAATATATCTTCTTTTACTATAATTAAAGTTGTTCCTGCAGGACCCATATTTTTTTGAGCACCAGCATAAATCAGGTCAAATTTTGAAAAATCTAATTGACGTGAAAAAATATCTGAACTCATATCACAAACCAAAGGAACATCTACATCTGGAAAACTCTTCATTTGAGTACCAAAGATTGTGTTGTTACTCGTACAGTGAAAATAATCTACATCTTTAGGAACTGTATATCCTTTTGGTATGTAATTAAAGTTTTGGTCTTTAGAGGATGCTACTTCTAAAACTTCTCCAAATAACTTAGCCTCTTTAATAGCCTTGCTACTCCAAGTTCCTGTATTTAAGTAAGCAGCTTTATTTTGTAATAGGTTATAGGCAGTCATTAAAAACTGTGTGCTAGCACCACCTTGTAAAAACAATGCTTTGTAGCCTTTTCCTTCTAAACCCAATAATTCTAAAGCAAGGTTTCTTGCTTCTTCCATAACATCAACAAAATCTTTGCTTCTGTGAGATATTTCTAAAATTGAAAGTCCACTATTATTAAAATCTAATATAGCTTGTGAAGATTCTTGAAATACTTCTTGTGGAAGAATACAAGGTCCAGCACTAAAATTATGTTTCTTTTTCATGATGTTGTTTAAATTATATATACAAATATCTTAAATATCGAGTTGAAAGGTTATAATTTAAGTATGAAATACTAATTAACTTTCAACAAGAATTCAACAGTATCTATATTATCTGCATAATCCCATAATTTAGGATGTTGGGTTTCTCCAAAATAAATATGCTGCGGTTGTAAGTTGTTAGAAACTACGCATTGTAAATTATCCTTTTCTTCAGCTAAGATTTCTTCTAATTCTTCAAGATTTTTATAACTATCTTGAAAAAGAACACCTATTGGTGAGCTAAACCCATTGTCTTCTTTTAGTAACACAAAATTATTGTCTAACATATTAGCACCGCTCATAAGGTATACGGCTTTGTTGTAGTCGTAATTATTTGCGTATTTATTGTCATTTATAACCTCAGACCAATTCATTATATTTTCAAAGAAAGTATTAAAGTTATAACCTTCAGGCACAAGAAGTTTAGATACATTTCTGCAGCCTAAACCATAATATCTAAAAATATCGTTAGCTAATAGTTGTATTTGTTCTGGAGATTCTTCGCCTGTAAGAATGGCTACAGAGTGTCTGTTCTTTCTAATTATACTTGGAACATTCTTAAAATAGTAATTAAAGTACCTGGACGTATTATTGCTACCAGTAGCAATAACTGCATCAAAACCTTTTAATTGATCTTTAGCTGTCTTAATTCTCTCATTATACTTACTATTAATAGCTTTTAGTTTCTCTAATAATAATGGTAATAAACGCTGATCGTTAGATGAGTACTTAATTAACACATTATGTCCTGTTACCAAAACAGAAAGCACGTCATGAAAACCAACTAAGGGTACATTTCCTGCAAGTATTAAACCTATAGTTTTGGGTACCTTAGTATTAATATCATAATTCTTTAGCCAAGCAGATAAATTGTCTTCTGTTAATGCTAACTGCCATTGTTGTAAAGAAAACCTAACATTGTTTTTAGTAAACCAGCCATTGTAATGTACAGCGGCTTCAATTTCTGTTGCTAATCTTTGGGAAAACTCGTCGTCTTTAGTGTTTGAGTCATTAAAAAACTGCTCAAGAAATTTTCCTAATTCCGAAAATGCTTCAATATGTTCGTTAAGGGTCATAAACCTAATTGGTATTTTTTGGTATTGTCTACCTTTGGCGTTACTTTTGTACAAAATTAAGATAAATAAGAGCTATGGCTATCATTATAACAGACGAATGTATTAATTGTGGAGCTTGTGAGCCAGAATGTCCTAACACTGCTATTTACGAAGGCGCAGATGATTGGCGTTATGCAGATGGTACAGATTTAGAAGGTAACGTGGTGTTACCAAATGGTAAAGAGGTAGATGCTAATGAAGCACAAGAACCAATAAGTGATGAGATTTATTATATAATACCGGATAAGTGTACAGAGTGTAAAGGGTTTCACGAAGAACCCCAATGCGCAGCAGTATGTCCGGTAGATTGTTGTGTACCAGATGACGATCATGTAGAATCTGATGAGGTCCTTCTAGCAAAGCAAGCATTTATGCATAAGGACTAAATTTTACAATTTTATAACACTTAGTAAACGCCAATTAAAATTATTAATTGGCGTTTGTTTTTTTTGTAGTTATCTCAAAATCAAAAAAATACCCAGTATTGGGTATTCTTTCTATAACACATATTTCATAAATTTATAGTATTAAAATAGTAAAGCTCTGTAGTTGTGGTTGTACTGCAGACACTTTATTAATTCTCTAACAAATACTCTATATTATGAAACGAATGTTACTCACCTTTTTGTTGCCCTGCATTTGTGTTGTCTTATTTATTGCTACGGTAAATTTAGATACTAAAGTAAATGCTAATGTACTGCCAGATGATTATACCAGCTTAGTTACAATTAATAATTGGGGAAGTTGGCAAAGCACAAGTTGCTATAAAGGATTAGATTTTAGGGTTAAACTTAGAGGAAAAAATTATGACGGCTCAAAACATATTTGGGGCGTACAATTTAGAAATAGATATAATGATGTTATTCACTTTAGCTATGAAGTTTATAACAGAGAACCAAATAATGCAAGAACAACACATAGAACAGACCTAAAGCCTGGTGCATTAAGTAGTGGTGTAAGTGATTTCTATATGGAAAACTCAAACTCAATCTACGTATTTGTAGATAGTGTAAGATTTATAAAAGACGGTTTACAACCTTATTATGAATGTGATAAATAATTAATTAGCTCACCTCTTAAAGCTAACTTTCTAAAACACCTAATGTTTCGTATTGCATTAGGTGTTTTTTTTTAGCTAATTAGTATAATAAGTTTTGGTTGCTATTTTACATATATTAGCTCTCTTTTATATTAAATATGCGCAACCTACTACTTTTACCTTTAACACTTTTACTATTTTCTTGTACCAAAACTGTAACTGTAAATAAAGCTGTTAAAGATCAGCCTTTAATTAGCTATGTAAATCCATTTATCGGAACTGATGGTCACGGTCATACTTATCCAGGTGCCGTTGCTCCTTTTGGAATGATGCAGTTAAGCCCAGACACACGTCTTGAAGGTTGGGATGGCTGTAGCGGTTACCACTATAGTGACAAACATATTTATGGGTTTTCACACACGCATTTAAGTGGTACTGGCGTGAGTGATTATGCAGATGTTTTATTAATGCCAACCAATACAATTACATTTAATAATGGCGCAGATGGAGAAAAAGGATACCGCTCAACCTTTTCACATGAAGATGAAAATGCATCACCAGGATTTTATGAAGTATTACTTAAAGATACAGACATTAAAGTTTCACTAACGGTTTCGCGTAGAAGCGGAATGCATAAGTATGAATTTCCTTCAGCTGAAAATCAAATTGTTATTTTAGATTTAGAGCACAGAGACAAGCTAAATGATGTAAAGCTTAATATATTATCAGATACAGAAATTTCGGGTTATAGGTTTTCAAAAGCTTGGGCAACAAATCAGAAGTTGTTTTTTAATATCCAATTTTCAAAACCCTTTAAAGTAGAAGATACATTAATGTCTTCAACCTTTAAAACTTCAACCAAAGCAGCATTAAAATTTCATAATCCTAAAAACGAACCTATTTATGTGAAAGTAGGAATAAGTGCTGTTGATGAACAAGGTGCAAAATTGAATCTTGAAAAAGAAATAGGAACAAAGACTTTTAATGAAGTGAAATCTGAAATTGAAAAACTTTGGAAAAAGCAACTAGAGAAAATTACAATTGAAGATCGTGTTGAAGATAAAAAAGTGATTTTCTACACATCATTATACCATAGTATGTTGGCGCCACATTTACATCAAGATGTGGATATGCGTTACAGAGGAATGAATGATAGCATTTATAAAGCTGAAGATTTTGAGCAATATACTGTCTTTTCACTTTGGGATACTTACAGAGCTGCACATCCTCTTTATACTCTTATTGAGCAAGATAAAACTAATGATTTTATAAAAGGATTTATAAAGAAACATGAGCATGGCGGTATATTGCCAATATGGGATTTGAGTAATAATTATACTGGTTGCATGATTGGTTATCATGCAATACCTGTAATATCAGATGCATACTTAAAAGGAATTAAAGATTATGATGTTGAAAAAGCTTTTCAGGCAATGACTTTCGCTGCATCTCAAGATCATTTAGGGTTAGATGCTTATAAGAAGAACAATTACATTCCTGTTGAAGCTGAAGGAAGCTCTGTGTCTAAAACTCTTGAGTATGCGTATGACGATTGGGCTATTGCACAAATGGCCCAAGCTTTAGAAAAATCTGAAGATTATAAAACCTATATACAAAGGGCGCAATTTTATAAGAATGTATTTAATCCTGACACTAAATTTATGCAAGGCCGTTTTAGAAATACTTGGCCATCTAATTTTGATCCCTATGAGGTTAACTTTAACTATACAGAAGCCAACTCTTGGCAATATAGTTTTTATGTACCCCAAGATGTTTCAGGATTTACAACGCTGCTAGGAGGAAAAAAAGCTTTGGAGCAACAATTAGACAAACTGTTTAGTGCTAGTCAAGAAACATCTGGTGCAGAACAGGCAGATATAACGGGTTTAATAGGGCAATATGCACATGGTAATGAACCAAGCCATCATATGGCGTATCTCTATAATTTTGTAAATACACCTTACAAAACACAGGAGCGTGTTCATCAAATCCTAACAGAACAATATAGCAATGCACCAGATGGCATTTCAGGGAATGAAGATTGTGGCCAAATGGGAGCTTGGTATGTATTTAGCGCCTTAGGTTTTTATCCTGTAACACCTGCATCAAATACCTATATAATCGGGACGCCTCACGTAGAAAAAGCAACACTAAACCTAGAAAACGGTAATAAATTTACAGTGATTGCAGAATCACTTTCAGAAGAAAATATTTATATACAGAGCGCAACCTTAAACGGAAAGCAACTTAATAACTCATACCTAGATCATAATACTATAATGAATGGTGGTAACTTAATATTTAAAATGACAAACGCACCATCGCAATGGGGTACAACAACTAATTCTGCACCAGTTACAGAAATTAAAGACCACTTAATTGTACAGTCACCTTATATTACAACTGGAAATTTAGCATTTAAAGATTCAACAAGAATTGCATTAGGAGTAGCAGATAAAGATGTTTCTATAAAGTATAGAATAAATACTTCAGAAATTTTTAAAACCTACAAGACTCCATTCTATATTTCAGAAACAGCAAATTTGGAAATATATGGTAGCAAGGATGGCAAAGAAAGTCCTAAGCAAATTTCAGAATTCAGAAAAATAGATCCAAACTTAAAGCTCACGCTAAGCACAACCTATCCAGAGCGCTACAGTGGTGGCGGAAACCTAGCGTTGATTGATGGTGTAACAGGAACTACAAATTTTCAAACAGGATTATGGCAAGGTTATCAAAACCAAGATTTAATAGCAACGCTCGATTTTGGTAAGCAGAAAGAAATCAATACAATAACTACAGGCTTTTTACAAGACCAGCGTTCTTGGATATTTTATCCTACACAGGTAACTTATCTAAGTTCACAAGATGGTAAAACCTTTAAAGAAATTTTTACAAAAAAGATTTCTGTTAAAGAAAATGAACAAGTTGAAAAGCTAGAGGTTAACTTTAAGACAACTAATCCAACATCATTTAGATACTTAAAAGTAGTCGCTAAAACATTAGGTGAATTACCAGAGTGGCATTTAGGCGCAGAACATCAAGGCTCCAGTTGGATATTTGCCGATGAGATTTTAATAAATGAATAATGAAAAGAAGACAATTTATACAACAATCTGCTTTAGGAACAGTAGGACTTGCAGTTGCAGGTGCAGCAATATCTTGTGATGAACAAAATTTGAATAAAGAAATGAGTATACCCCAAAAAGAAACATTAAAAAAATCTGGACCAATTGCTATTTGCACTTGGGGATTTGTTGATGCAAATAAAACTGCAGGTCAATTCTTAGATGCTGGAAAACCTGCTTTAGATGCTGTTATTGCCGGCGTACAAGTAGAAGAAGATGATATTAGAAACACAACTGTAGGAAAAGGTGGTGCGCCAGACAGATCTGGCGAAGTAACTCTAGATGCTTGCGTAATGAATCCAGATGGAGATTGTGGTGCTGTGGTATATGTTAAAGATTATGCGCACGTAGCACAATTAGCACGTATTGTAATGGAGGAAACACCACACGTGATGTTAGCTGGAGAAGGCGCAGAAGAATTGGCAGAGCGTTATGGGTTTAAAAAAGAGACCTTGTTAACAGAGCAGTCTGAAAAAGCGTATAAAGAATGGCTTAAAAGCCCAGAATATAAACCAATTATTAATATTGAAAATCACGATACGATAGGACTGTTGGCTATTGATAAATTTGGAGATATTGCTGGTGCGTGTACAACAAGTGGATTAAGCTACAAAATGAAAGGTAGAGTAGGAGATAGTGCCATTATTGGAAGCGGACTTTTCTTAGATAATGAAATAGGAGGTGCAGTAGCCACAGGAATGGGAGAGGAAATAATGAAAACAGTTGGTAGCTTTTTAATAGTAGAGCTTATGAGGCAAGGTAAAACACCTCAAGAAGCTTGTGATGAAGCCGTAAAACGTGTTATTGAAAGAAATCCGAATTATAAAAACTTTCAGGTAGCTTATATTGCTCTAGATAAACAAGGAAATACTGGTGGCGCCTGTATTCATAAAGGCTTTACTTACGAGAAGTATGAAAATGAAGAAAACACTAGAGTACAACCTTCACATATTTTAAACGATTAATTTAAGATGAGCAATAACGCAGGAAGCAAAAGAGCATTTGCAATAATTACAACGCTCTTTTTTTTATGGGGCTTTATCACTGTCCTTGTAGATTCATTAATACCAAGACTAAAAGATGTTTTTGAGTTATCTTACTTTCAGGCTGGCTTGGTACAATTTGCATTTTTTCTTGCGTACTTCATATTCTCAATTCCAGCAGGATCTATACTTGCAAGGATAGGATACAAAAAAGGAATAATTCTTGGCTTACTAACTATGGCATTTGGATGCTTGCTCTTTTATCCTGCATCTGAGTATCGTATGTTTAATGTGTTTTTACTTGGGTACTTTATTTTAGCAGCAGGTATAACTGTACTTCAAGTTGCTGCAAACCCTTATGTAAGTTTATTGGGGAGTGAGCAAGGTGCTTCCAGCAGGCTTAATTTGGCTCAAGCTTTTAATTCTTTAGGAACTACAATTGCGCCAATAATTGGTGCACTTTTTTTATTGAGTGAGACTGTAAAAACATCAACAGAGATTAATGCCCTTAGTATTCAGGAAAAAGAAAGTTATTTAACTGCAGAGGCAGCTACTGTACAGACACCATTCCTAACTATTGCTGCTATTATTGGAGTGTTAGCTGTGGTTTTTATGATTGTAAAACTACCAACAATTATGGAGAAAAGTCCAAAAGGTGGTTATTCTAAGCTGTTTAAAAACAAGCTTGCATTAATGGGTGTTCTAGGCATATTTTTATACGTAGGAGCAGAAGTTGCTATAGGAAGTTATTTGGTAAACTACTTTCAAAGTATGAGGTTAACACCTATAATATTAGAAAATGAAACTATGATGGCAATTGCTAATACCATTACCAATGTATTTAATAAAGACCTTTCTGTTTCAGACCCAAAATCATTATTAGGGATATTTGTGATTTTTTATTGGGGTGGTGCAATGATAGGTAGGTTTATAGGTGCATATTTAACCAAATTAATTACGCCAGGTAAGGTGTTAGGTGTGTTTTCTTTTCTTGCCATACTTATGATTTTTACATCTATGAATACGTTAGGACTACTTTCAATGTGGACAATATTATCTGTAGGATTATTCAATTCAATAATGTTCCCAACAATTTTCACTCTAACCTTAGATGGATTAGGAGATTTAAAGCCTCAGGCGTCAGGATTACTTTGTACCGCAATAGTTGGTGGTGCTATAATTCCGCCTTTATATGGTTTCTTAACAGATCAATTTCATTTTAAATTAGCACTTCTCCTTATTGTATTGTGCTATGCTTATATTCTTTACTTTGGCTGGATAAAAAGTAAAGTCTCTGTAAGAATAGTGTGAAATTGTTAAAATAAGTTAAAACAATTACACTTCGTAGATAATATATGTTTTTCAACTATATTCACTTTCTCAAAAAGCTAAAATCTTTATTAAGTGAATATAAATTACGCTCTAATAGTCTCTATTTTTCTTTCGATTGGTTCGTTTTCTGCCCAAAATTCTTCAACAAGAACCAAAGCATTACAACAACACGATCAACTTTTAGGTCAACAAAATATTAACCTGCTTGAAGGTGTTAATTTTGAAGATGAATATAGAAGTAATGCAAATGAACATAGGTATTTTAAAGAATTACAATACCAGTTGGGAGAAGTAACCTATAACAACCAATCCTATCAAGATGTTTTCCTAAGGTATGATTTAATAGAAGATGTGTTATTGGTTAACACAAAAGATAATCTTTCTTATTTTGACCTAAAGCTTATACCTTCCAAGGTTTCAGAATTTAAAATTCACAACACCTCATTTGTTAAGCTACCTGTTATAAATGATGGCAATTCGTTTTATGAAGTTGCTTATCTCGGTAATCACTATAATTTTTACGTAGACCTAAGAAAAACACCTAAATCTGTTTTAGGAAACAGTTCTTTAGTGAGTTATAAATTTATTGAAGGATTTACCTTCTTATTAAACTACAATAATGAGTTTATAGAAGTTTCTAACCATCGTGATTTTATAAAACTATTTCCAGACTTAGAAAAGCAGATTAAAGACTATAATAAAGCCAACAAATCTTTAAGAAAATCTGATGAAAAGGCATACCTAGTAAACCTAGCTAGGTTTATAGACAAAAGACTCACTACAATTAATTAGCAGACCACTACTTTATGAATCAGTTTTTACGAAAACTTATAGTGTTTTTAGTAATATTATTTGCTGTTAACCTACAAGCTCAAGACAAAAAAGAAATAACCTTTACCGCTGTAAACGAGCCAATTTTAGACATTCTGTCTGAAATTGAAGCACAGTTTAATGTTCAGTTTTATGTGATTGAAGATTGGATAAAAGACCAAAAGACAAGTGTTGTAAAAGACACATATACTTTAGAGGCATTACTTAAAGAGGTTTTAGATGATACACCACTAAACTTTTACAAATACTCAGAAGATAAAGTTGTTTTGGTAAAAAACAACTCTATCGTAAGTGAACTGCCTAAAGGCTTTGTTGTAGATAGTTTAAAGCGAAACAACACACAAGCAAACCCCATTTTTGCTGAAGAGTTTAACCAAGACATTACAGATGGAAATGTTATTACAATTGGAAAAAGATCTTCTGCTAGAGTTGGTAGTGAGTATGAGCTAACAGGTTATATAAGAGACTCAAAAACAAACGCAGGTATAGATAATTTGGTTATTTCTGCTAATGATAAATCTATTTATACTACTACAGATGCTAACGGATTTTACACCTTAAGGTTACCAGCAGGTCAACATAGGGTAGAAACTTCTGGATTAGGATATGGTTTAGAGTCTAAAACAATAGTACTGTATGGTAGTGGTTCTTTAAATTTTAATTTAGTTGAAGATGCTCAGCTTTTAAAAGAAGTTATTATTGAGTCTAATAAAAGTGAAAATATTAGAGAAGCAACCGTTGGTATATCCAGAATTAACTTAAAGGAAATAAAAACTATTCCATTAGTATTGGGAGAAAGGGACGTGCTTAAAGTAGCAGTAACATTGCCAGGAATACAAAAAGCAGGTGAAGGCTCTATAGGTTACAATGTTCGTGGAGGTAGAGCAGATCAAAACTTAATTTTATTAGATGATGCTGTTATTTATTCACCATCTCACTTTTTAGGATTTTTCTCAGGCATTAACCCGTTTACAACAGGATCTGTAGATATTTATAAGGGAAATATTCCAGCAGAGTTTGGAGGTCGTTTGTCTTCTGTTTTCGATATTGAAACAAAAGCTGGTAATAAAGAAAAGATTTCTGGAGAAGGATCAATTGGTCCAGTAACAGGTAACTTAACATTAGAGGTGCCTGTTGTAAAAGATAGATCGTCTATACTTGTTGGAGGTAGAGCAACCTATTCTGGCTGGATATTAAGATCACTTTCTGAAGAATCTTTAAAAGATAGTGAAGCTTCATTTTACGATGGTATCATTAATTATAATGATAAGATTAACGACAAGCACCAAGTAAAAGCATCTGTATATTATAGTGATGATAAATTTAGTATTACATCAGATTCTTTATATAGGTATAATAATGCATTAGCTTCAGTAAACTATACACACCAATGGAATGATAAGAAGAAAGGGGAATTAATTCTTTCACACAGTAACTATCAATTCGAAATAGATTTTGATGCCAATAGTGATAAAGACTTCTTGTTTGATTATACCATAAATGAATCTCAGTTAAAATATAACCTTAACCATAAAATAGATCCTAAGCATACCTTATTATATGGTGGTGCTGCAAAATACTATAATATAGATCCAGGTAATATTGAAGGTAAAGGAGATAGCTCGACAATTCAGCCTTTATCCATACAAAGTGAACGGGCTGTGGAGTCTGCTATCTTTTTATCTGATGAGTATGAGGTTAATAAGAAGCTTCAGTTAAATTTAGGATTACGTTATTCTCACTATGCAAACCTAGGTCCATCTGTACAACGTGAATACCAAGATGGAGCGCCTAAAAATGAAAGTACAGTAGTAAGTGAAAACACATATGATGATAATGAAGTTGTAGAAACCTATGGTGGTTTAGAATACCGCTTTTCTGGACGTTACTTCCTTACGCCAGAGCTATCTTTAAAAGCTGGTTATAATAGGACATTGCAATACATACACTTGCTGTCTAGCAACACCACAATATCTCCTACAGATACTTACAAGCTTTCAGACTTAAATATAAAGCCTCAAAAAGCCTCTCAATTTTCTTTAGGAGTTTTTAGAAACTTTGATGATCAGGACTTGGAAGTAAGTTTAGAAGGTTATTACAAATCTTTAGATGATATCTTAGATTATAAAACCGGCGCTAACCTTACATTAAATGAAAATATAGAAACAGAACTTTTGCAAGGTGAAGGTCAAGCTTATGGGGTTGAGTTCTTATTGAAAAAGAAAAAAGGTAATTTAAATGGGTATTTTGGGTATACTTATTCTAGAACCTTCATAAAATTAGATAGTGAAAATCCAGATGAGCGTGTAAATAATGGAGAGTATTTTCCTGCAAACTATGATAAGCCACACGATTTTTCTCTAGTTGCAAACTATAAAATAACACAGCGTTACAGTGTTTCATTTAATGCATCTTACCAAACAGGACGACCAATTACATATCCTGTAGGAAAATTTGAATTTGCAGGAGAAGAGCAAGTTGTGTACAGTGATAGAAATGACTTTAGAATACCAGATTATTTTAGACTAGATATAGGATTTAATATAGAAGGTAATCATAAGAAAATGAAATTAGCTCACAGTTTCTGGAACATATCTATATACAATGTATTGGGAAGAAACAATCCATATTCTGTGTACTTTGTAAACGATAATAAGGAAATTAAAGCGTACCAAACATCTATTTTCTCTGTGCCAGTACCTACAATTACTTACAACTTTAAATTTTAAGGATGTTTTTAAAACAAAGCATACCAGGAAAAATATATCTTATGAAATTAAAAGAAACATATACTAATTCACTTAAACTAATTGCGGTTTTGGGAATACTTTTCTTAGGAATTAGTTGCCAAGATGAAATCCCATTAGAAACCTTCGACTTTGAAACGTTGTTAGTGGTTGAAGCCACCTTAACCGATGTAAATGAGATACAACAAATAAAACTCTCTCAAACAGTTGAGCTTAACTCTCAAGAATCTGCATATGTAGATAATGCGAGTGTTGTTGTAACAGCATCTAATGGTCAAAGTTATTCATATATATATGATGTAGATGGTGTTTACGTCTCTACAGAAGCTTATGCAGCACAGCAAGATTTAACCTATACATTAACTATAAATGTAAACGGTAAGACCTATACTTCTTCTGCGCAATCACTGCCAGCAACAGCCCAAATAGATTCTGTTTTTGTGGAGCCAGCTGTTAAGAACGATGTTCAAGGATTACAAATTTTTGTAAACTCTACAGGGTCAAGTGATCAAGTAAATTACTTTAGGTATGAATACGATGAGACATATAAGGTAATAGCTCCAAGCCATTCAGATCAAGATATAGATATTCAGAATCTGGATAATACAGTTAATGGGTTTGAGTATGATATAGTAATAACAGAAAGAGAACAAGAAGAGCGAGTTTGCTATAATACAGCACCTTCATTCGGTATTAGAATCTCATCTACTTCAAATGTTACAGGCGCATCTGTTAACAATGTTCCGGTTCGCTTTATAGCAAATACAGATCCTATAATTCGAGAGCGGTACAGTATATTGGTAAAACAATATTCTCAAAGTATAGAAGCGAATTCATTTTATAGAATTTTAAACGACTTTGGAAATTTAGAAAGTTTCTTGTCTCAAAATCAGCCAGGATTTGTAGTAGGTAATATTAATAATGAAGCAGATGAAGATGAAAATATTATTGGCTTTTTTGAAGTTGCCAGTTACACCGAAAGTCGCATTTTCTTTAACTATGAAGATTTTAATTTAACACGTCCAGATTACTTTTTTGAATGTGAAGAGATATTATTAAGCTACAACGATAACTCTGCTCAAGATGGCGATCGTAATGAGCGTAACTTTATCATACAGCTTGTAAATTCAGATTTATATACATTGGTAAACTTTCAGTTTCCAGAAGTAACTCTTGTAAGGCCAGAATGTGGCGACTGTACAACTATAGCTAACTCTAACGAAATACCAGAATTTTGGGAAGAATAATACAAACAACATTACAATTTTGTTTGCTGCTTATAATTAGCAGTAGTACAATACAAGCACAGCAATTAGCAAAAGAGTGGCCAGAAGAAACGGTACACCTTACTAGTAATTCTCAGACTTTTCTTGCAGGAGAAAAGCTGTTATACTCGTGTGTATTAACAAATAATAACGAAACTAGTAACTTGAGTAAAGTGCTTTACGTTGAGTTATTTGATGAGACAAACACAAGCATCTTTAAGCATAAGCTACAAGTTGCAAACGGTAAGGCAAACTCAGACTACTTTATACCTACAAGTTTATCTACAGGGCATTATAAATTGGTAGCCTACACTATGTTATCTCAATATAATACAAAACAACCTTTTGCTGAAAAGGATGTTTATGTCATAAATACGTTTAAAACATATAACAAACCGGAGCGCAGTACAGCAACTATAGCATACGATTCTGTAGTAAAGGGTTCAAAAACCTCTGTAGTTTCAATAGAGACTTCTACTTCAACATTAAATAAGAGAGATGAGCTTACTATAAATGTAATGCCTATGCAAGATGATATTTTGTTTGCATCACTTTCAGTTAGAGAAGTTCTTCCAATTAAAGTTAATGAAGATACAAATGCCGATAACATACAACCAATAACAAACTATAACGCTATTCCAGAATTAAGAGGAGAAATTATAAGTGGTACAGTTTCTGGTCCAAGTGGCAATTTGCAAGATGTAAATGTGAGTTTATCTATGCCTGGCGAAGATTTTATTAATTTACAGGCTATCACAAATACTAGCGGTAAATTTTATTTCGTGTTAAATGCACCGTATAAATCTCAAAATGCTGTGGTAAGTATAAATGAGGCTAGTTTTCCAAATGCTTCAATCAACTTAGATGACAAAGCATTTAAATTTAAAAATCAGTTAAATTACAATACTGTGGCTGTAAGTGAGACTGTAAACTCTTGGTTGCTTCAAAAAAGTATAGACCTACAAATTGAGAATGCATTTTATGAAGCAAAGAAAGACACAATCTTAGAGCCTAAATTTTCTGATAAATTTTATGAGCCTTTGGGAGAAACCTTTGTGTTAGATGAATATACACGTTTTGGTACTGTAAGAGAAACTTTTATTGAGGTTATAAACCTTGCGGGTTTTAGAAAAACGGATGATGGTTATAACCTTCTTGTATACAATTATGACAATGAAGATGAAACTGTGAGTCAATCTGAAGAACCACCTTTAATTTTGATTGATGGTTTTAAGCAATACAATACCAAAGCCTTAATTAACTTAGACCCTTATACAATAGAAAATATAACTATTGTGCCAGAGCAATATAGACGAGGTAGTCAAATTTATAATGGTGTTGTGTCTGTAGTTACTAAAGAAAAAGACTTTTACCCAAATACTTTAGATGCTTCAGCTAAAGAGATTACACTACAAGCATTGGAGTACGATAAGTCATACTTTACACCAAACTACAAAGAAAATTCAGAAAAGAATATACCAGATTTTAGAGCTCAACTTTTTTGGAAACCATCAATTCCTTTAAAGCCAACTACGTTTAAAGTTGTAACGGCAGATAAAACAGGTCGCTATGAAATCAATGTCTCAGGATTATTAAAGAATGGAGAGGCTTTTGAAAACGTTATCTATGTTGAGGTGCAAGAATAATAAATAACCCTAATCTTTTTAAAAATCCTATTTTAACGAGTAGGATTTTTTTATTCGATATAAATATAGTCACCTTCACAAGATTAATATGGTAGTTGTCTATAAATTTTATACAACTTTATAAGGTCTTGAATATTCCAAAACAACAGATTTCCATACCTTTGCAGAACAATTAAAATAACCAAATAAAATATAATAATATGAAAGTTACCGTAGTAGGTGCAGGAGCAGTAGGTGCAAGTTGTGCCGAGTATATTGCTATAAAAGATTTTGCTAGTGAAGTTGTCCTTTTAGATATTAAAGAAGGTTACGCAGAAGGAAAAGCGATGGATTTGATGCAAACAGCATCTTTAAACCATTTTGATACCAAGATAACAGGATCTACAAGTGACTATAGTAAAACTGCAAATAGTGATATAGCTGTAATTACTAGTGGTATTCCTCGTAAGCCAGGTATGACTCGTGAAGAGTTAATTGGTATAAATGCTGGTATTGTTAAAGATGTATCTTCTAACATCATAAAACATTCACCAAACGTAATTATCATTGTGGTTAGTAACCCAATGGATACGATGACATATTTAGTACACAAAACTACAGACCTACCAAAGAACAGAATTATTGGTATGGGTGGCGCATTAGATAGTGCACGTTTTAAGTATCGCCTAGCAGAAGCTTTAGAAGCACCAATTAGTGATGTAGATGGTATGGTAATAGGTGGTCATAGTGATAAAGGTATGGTGCCTTTAACTCGTTTGGCAACACGTAACTCTGTATTAGCTTCAGAATTTTTATCTGAAGACCGCTTAAATCAAGTTATGGAAGACACTAAAGTTGGTGGAGCAACATTAACAGGTCTTTTAGGTACATCTGCTTGGTACGCGCCAGGAGCAGCAGTATCTGCTTTAGTACAAGCAATTGCTTGCGACCAACAAAAAATGTTTCCTTGTTCTGCATTGTTAGAAGGAGAATATAATTTAAATGATATCGCTATCGGTGTTCCAGTTATATTAGGTAGAAATGGTATTGAGAAGATTGTAGAGATAGATTTAAGTGACGCTGAAAAAACGAAACTTACAGAAAGCGCAGAAGCTGTTAAGAAAACAAATGGCACATTAGAATTTTAAGCAAGTCTTAATAATTTTAGATACAAGCCTGTTATATAGTAATATATAGCAGGTTTTTTTGTGAATAACATCACCAAAGAAATTATTGGCTATTCCTAACTGAAACCCTATATTTGTCCGTTTTTTAAAATAAGAGCACATTTAGCCGTGCAACTAGGCTAAAGTCAATAAATTATCGAATAATGCAGAACAAAGGATTAATTAGAGTATTTGCCATTTTGTTTGGGTTGGTCTCTCTGTACCAACTTTCATTTACTTTTTTTACTAACAAGACAGAAAGCGATGCAGAAGCATTTGCAAAGCAACAAATTAGCGAGAGTACAGAAAACTACTCTGCTCTTCGTGAAGAGGTAGAAACTCGTTATCTAGATTCTATAGGAAACGAAGAAGGTTTCTTAGGGATGACTTACAATGAATCTAAGGATAAAGAACTTAATAAAGGTCTTGACCTTAAAGGTGGTATAAACGTTATTCTTCAAGTTTCTGTAAAAGATATCTTAAGAGGTTTATCTAATAACTCTAAAGATCCAGCATTTAACCAAGCCTTGGCTAATGCAGACGAAGCTCAAAAAGATGCTCAAGACGATTATATCGATTTATTTCTTGAAGCATTTAATGACATTCCAGATGCAAGATTAGCGTCTCCAGATATCTTTGCTAATAAAACACTTAGCGACGAGATTAACTTCGAGATGTCTAATGCTGAAGTTGCAACAGTATTAAAGAAAAAAATTGATGAAAGCATTGTTTCTGCTTTCGAGGTATTACGTAAGCGTATAGATAAGTTTGGGGTTACACAACCTAACATTCAACGTTTAGGAGAATCTGGACGTATCTTGGTAGAATTACCAGGAGCTAAAGATGTAGACCGTATAAGAACGCTATTACAAAGTACAGCTCAATTGGAATTTTGGGATGGATTAGTAGGCTCTAATTTTGGTCAGTTTTTAGTTGATGCAGATGCTTACATAAAAGAAACTCAATCAACTTCTACTGAAATTGAAAATGCAGAGCAAGTAACAGATTCTACTGAAACTGCAGCAGGAGATGATTTAGAAGATTTATTAGCTGAAGAAAACGACTCTACAGAAGTTGCTTCAGGTAATAACCCGTTATTAGAACTTATAGTAGCACCAGGTTACCAAGGTGGTCCTGTAATAGCTGTCTTTAACGCTAAGGATACTGCTAAAGTTAATAGCTATTTAAAGAAACCTCAAGTAAAAGCTTTATTACCAGCAGAACAGAAATACACTAAATTTCTTTGGGGAATAGAAGATGAGAATGGTTTAGTGCAGTTATACGCTGTAAAAGGAAACCGTGATAATGAGCCAGAACTAAGTGGAGGTGTTGTAACAGATGCTGCACAGGTATATAACCAAGCTGGTCAAGTAGCAGTTTCTATGCAAATGAATGGAAAAGGAGCTAAGATCTGGGAAGAAATGACTGGTCGTGCTTACCAACAACAATCTACAATAGCAATTGTGCTTGATGATGTGGTTTACTCTGCGCCATCATCTACAAGTGGTGCAATTTCTGGAGGTCGTACAGAGATTTCAGGAAGCTTTACTGTTGCAGAAGGACAAGATTTAGCAAATGTTTTACGAGCAGGTAAGTTACCAGCATCAGCTGATATTATACAGAGTGAAGTAGTAGGACCATCATTAGGGCAAGAAGCAATTGATAGTGGATTAATGTCATTTGTGATAGCATTGTTATTTGTATTAGTTTGGATGATATTCTATTATGGTCGTGCAGGAGCTTATGCTGATGTTGCTTTAGTTGTAAACATTTTATTCATATTTGGAATTTTAGCAGGATTAGGAGCTGTGTTAACTTTACCAGGAATTGCAGGTATAGTATTAACAATAGGTATTTCGGTTGATGCCAACGTACTTATTTTCGAACGTATTAGAGAAGAGTTAGCAAAAGGAAAATCTCAGAAAGACTCTATTAAAGATGGTTTCAATAATGCACTATCTTCAATTTTAGATGCAAACATTACAACAGGTCTAACAGGTCTTATATTATTAGTATTTGGTACGGGACCAATTAAAGGTTTTGCAACAACGTTATTAATAGGTATTGCAACATCATTATTTACTGCAATTTTCATTACAAGATTATTTATTGACGGTTATGGTAAAAATGGAAAATCATTAGCTTTTTCAACACCAATCACTAAAAAATGGTTCCAGAACGTAAATGTAAACTTCCTTAAAAAACGTAAAATTGCTTATGTGATTTCTGCAGCAATTATAGCTGTAGGCTTAGGATCTTTATTTACACAAGGATTAGATCAAGGTGTTGATTTTGTTGGAGGACGAACTTACACGGTACGTTTTGATAAAGATGTAGATGCTAACGAAATTGAGCAAGACTTAATTGCAACTTTTGAAAGTGCAGAGGCTAAAACATTAGGAGCAAATAATCAATTAAAGATTACAACTAAGTACAAGGTAGAAGAAACAAGTACAGAAGTTGATAATGAAATACAGGAAATGCTTTATAACTCGCTAAAGCAAAACCTTCCTCAAGGCATGACTTATGAAGACTTTAAGCAAGAATCTTCAGATAAGGAAGCTGGTTTAATGAGTAATTACAAAGTAAGCCCTACAATTGCAGATGATATTAAACAGGCTTCTGTTTGGGCTGTTTTAGGATCACTGTTAGTAGTATTCCTTTATATCTTATTACGTTTTAGAAGATGGCAGTTCTCTTTAGGAGCTGTTGCTGCTGTATTCCACGATGTATTAATTGTATTGGGTATATTCTCATTAACATACAAGTTTATGCCTTTTAATATGGAAATAGATCAGGCATTTATTGCTGCCATACTTACAGTAATAGGTTACTCTTTAAATGATACGGTAGTTGTCTTTGATAGAATACGTGAGTATTTTAATGAAAATGAACAATGGCCAATGTCTAAGATTATAAATAGTGCATTAAGTAGTACCTTGAGTAGAACGTTAAATACCTCTTTAACAACGTTAATAGTGTTACTAGCAATATTTATTTTCGCAGCACCACTTAGAGGCTTTATGTTCTCATTAATAATAGGTGTAGTAGTTGGTACTTATTCTTCATTATTTATTGCAACTCCAGTAATGTTTGATACAGTTAAAAAACGTGGTATTGATCTTAAGTATAAAGAGAAGGAAGAACTTGAAAATGATGCTACAGTTTAAGTAGTTTATTTTTAATAGTATAATTTAAAAGAGCCTTGCAACTTGCAAGGCTTTTTTTTGTTTAGTTATATACTTTTAACTAATGGGTGTAATAATAATGATTACAGCAGTTTCAGCAAGTTGAAACCTTAATACCTAACAAGCTTTAATATACACTTTAGAGTTTTATAATTTAAATATGAAGAGTATTAATAAAACTTTAATGCCAAATCATCTATACGACATGAAAAAAAGCCTAGAGATATAAACTCTAGACTTTTATAAGTTATTAAAAAAAGCTATACTTATTTAGAAGCTTTATCTACAGTAATTCTTTTATCTCTATTAGCAACTTCCCAAGCTGTTAAGAAGATTAACTTTGTTCTTTTTGCCAGTAAATCATAGTTAATTTTATCTGGTGTATCTGTTGGTTGATGATAGTCTTCGTGAACACCATTAAAATAAAATATAATAGGGATATTATTTTTCGCAAAATTATAATGATCACTTCTATAGTAAAATCTATTAGGATCATTTTCGTCATTGTAAGTATAGTCTAATTCTAAGTTTACATATTTAGAATTTACCATTTCACTTAGTTCGTGTAATTCTGTTGAAAGTTTATCAGAGCCTATTAAGTATACATAATTATCATTACCTTCTTTACCTTCACCAATTCTACCAATCATGTCAACATTTAAATCGGCAACTGTGTTTTTCAAAGGGAAAATAGGATTTTCTGTATAAAACCTTGAGCCATAAAGACCAATTTCCTCTCCAGTAACGTGTAAGAACAAAATACTTCTTTTAGGTGTATAACCATCCTTAACTGCTTTTTGAAAAGCTTGAGCCATTTCAAGCAGCGCTACAGTACCGCTACCGTCGTCATCAGCGCCATTATATATTTGACCATCCTTTTTACCGACGTGGTCTAAATGGGCAGATAAAACAACAATTTCTTCAGGCTTTTCGCTTCCTTTTATAAAAGCTACTACATTTTCACTTGATTTAATGTTTCCTCTAAAATAGCTCTCTGGAATTTCCTGAAAGTAATCGCTATCTCCTAACGGACTAGGAATACCCAATTTTACATAATTTGATTTTAAATAGTCAATAGCTTTTTTTTGCCCTGGTTCACCTGTATTTCTACCTTCAAATTCATCTGAAGCATAAATAAATAAATGCTCTTTCAGATCATTAGGTGTTATAGTTTCAGAATACTTTGTTGGATCTGCATTTTCAAGGCTTTTTTGAGCACCTCCACAACTTGATAAAATTACAAGTCCTAATAACAAAAATGTTTTTTTCATAGTTTTTAAATTAATTTATAGGATTAAAGATAAACAATACTTTAAAGAGAAAATATAGAGTAAAATATTTTTTTTCAAAAAAAAGGAATAGTGCTTTTATGTATTAAAAAAAGATATTATATTTGCACTCGCTATTGGAGAAATGGCAGAGTGGTCGAATGCGGCAGTCTTGAAAACTGTTGAGGGTCACACCTCCGGGGGTTCGAATCCCTCTTTCTCCGCAACTAAAAACCTACGATATTTTTTATCGTAGGTTTTTTGCTTTTATTTAATAATTGGTGTCAACATTTCTTTATACATTTAAATAAAAAATGTTATCAGTTATTCAAATTCCTAAAGAAGTACCGCATCCTGTAAACAATTCTGCAATAGATTTAAGTAATCCAGCAGATTTAATATTATATGTTGTTTTACCAATACTTTGCGTAGTCTTATATTTTATTTACAGAAATAAGCGAAAAAAATAAACCCTAAAGAAAACTTTAGGGTTATGATAAATTATTTAATGTATAATTATTATCGCTTAATTGTCTGCGTTCTGTCTGGACCGACTGAAACAATTTTAATTGGAACTTCTAACTCATCCTCTAAGAAGTTTATATAATCAATTAATGCATCAGGCATTTGTGAAGCTTCTGTCATTTTTGTTAAGTCTGCTTTCCAGCCTTTCATTTTTTTATAAACAGGAGTTACATTTTCTGCTTCTATATTAAATGGAAGATGTTGTATTTCTTCTCCTTTATATTTATAAGCTGTACAAACTTTAAGATGATCAAAACCGCTAAGTACATCACCTTTCATCATCATTAATTGTGTTACACCGTTTACTTGTACTGCATATTTAAGAGCTACAAGATCTAGCCATCCACATCGTCTTGGGCGTCCTGTTGTAGCTCCAAATTCATTACCTACTTTAGCCATGGTTTTGCCATAGTCGTCAAATAATTCAGTTGGAAACGGGCCAGAGCCTACACGAGTAGTGTATGCTTTAAAAATTCCAAAGACATCTTTAATCTTGTTTGGTGCTATACCTAAACCGGTGCAGGCTCCTGCGGCAGTTGTATTAGATGATGTTACGAAAGGATAGGTTCCAAAATCAATATCTAATAAAGAGCCTTGAGCGCCTTCAGCTAATATAGATTTTCCTTCTTTTTGTGCTTGGAACAAATATTCTTCAGAATCAATAAACTGTAATGTTTTTAAAACCTCTACAGCTTTAAAAAATTCTGTTTCCAGTTCAGCTAAATCATATTGGACATCTACATTATAGAAGTTAATCATAGCTTCATGCTTATCTGCTAACTTTCTGTATTTATCTTTCCAGCCGTCTAATTCTAGATCTCCTATGCGTAAACCGTTTCTTCCAGTTTTATCCATATATGTTGGGCCAATTCCTTTAAGGGTAGACCCAATCTTTGCTTTTCCTTTTGAAGCTTCAGACGCAGCATCTAATAACCTATGTGTAGGCAGGATTATGTGAGCTTTTCTAGAAATTAAAAGTTTAGATTGTAAGTCTAAATTAAATTTTTCAAGATTGTCTAATTCTTTTTTGAATATTACAGGATCTATCACAACACCATTACCAACTAGGTTAATTGCTGTTTCATGAAAAATTCCTGAGGGTATGGTATGCAGTACATGTTTATGGCCATCAAACTCTAAGGTATGACCAGCATTTGGACCACCTTGAAAGCGAGCGATAATATCATAATCTTTTGTAAGGACATCTACAATTTTTCCTTTTCCTTCATCGCCCCATTGTAGGCCGAGTAGCAAGTCTACTGCCATAAGTATTTATTTAGTTTGGTTTTTGGTTCCGTAAAAGTATAGTGAGTGTTTATCTATAGAAATATCAAATACTTCTTCGATAGTTTGTTTGATAGATTGAATTCTAGGATCACAAAATTCTATGACCTCACCAGTATCCGTAAGTATAACGTGATCGTGCTGTTTGTCAAAATATGATTTTTCATATTGTGCATGACCATTGCCAAATTGGTGTTTCCTTACTAAACCACAAGCCATTAAAAGCTCTATAGTATTGTAAAGTGTTGCACGGCTAACACGATATTTTTTATTTTTCATTTTAATGTAGAGTGACTCTATATCAAAATGTTCTTCACTATCGTAAATTTCTTGAAGAATAGCAAAACGCTCTGGTGTCTTACGATGACTGTTGTCTTCTAAGAACTTGGTAAAAACGTTTTTAACAACCGCTTGGTCGTTTTGGTGTGAGTTTGATATTTCCATAATAAGGACACAAATTTAGTCATTATTCACGGGTAACTTTGTCGATGCCGTTAATTTTTTTAAGGTTATCCATAAGTGCCTTGAGTATGGTTTTATTTTTAACGACAACTGTGATTTTACCTGAGAAAATTCCATCGTCACTATCAAAACTTATATGTTTCATGTCTACGTGCATTTCTCTAGAAATTTCTTTAGTGATAGTGTTTACAAGACCTAAATTATCTATACCAGTTAATTTTATAATTGCTCTAAAGTCTTCTTGTGTTGAGTCTATCCACTTAGCAGATATTATCCTATAGGCGTAATTACTTTGTAATTGTATTGCATTTGGACAGTTGTTTTTATGAACTTTTATACCATCACTAACTGTAATAAACCCAAAAACAGAATCTCCAGGAATAGGATTGCAACAATTTGCAATTTTGTAATCCATTTTCTCTTCTTCCTTTCCAAATACTAATAGGTCATAATTAGTAGTGATTTCATCCTTATTAATATCTTGAGAAGAAGGTTGTCTTTTTATTTTATTTTTAAAGAATGATACTAAGGCATTACTACGCGAAGCCGCAAATTCTTTTAAGCTATGATTATCTATACTACCATTTCCAACTCTGTAAAATAAATCTAAACTTGTTTTCAGTTTAAAGAATACAACAAGCTCATTTATAGTTCTTTCATTTAAAGGAATTTTTTGAGCTCTAAGTTTTCTAGTTAAAACAGCTTTTCCTTCTTCGGCAAGTTCTTTTTTAGATTCCTTTAATGCGCTTTTAATTTTACTACGTGCTCTCGCTGTAGTGGCATAATCTAACCAGTTGGAGGTTGGTTTTGCACTATTAGAGGTTATAATATCTACTTGGTCTCCACTTTTTAAGGTATGGCTTAATGGTACTAATTTACTATTTACTCGTGCGCCTCTTGTTTTTAAACCTACTTCTGTATGAATGCTGAAAGCAAAATCTAATGGAGTTGCACCTTTAGGGAGCGATTTTAAATCTCCTTTAGGCGTAAATACGAATATTTCTTTTGAGTATAGGTTAAGTTTGAACTCTTCAACAAAATCAACAGCATTACTTTCTGTGTTTTCTAAAGCATCTTGTAATTTGTTAAGCCATTGCTCTAATTCTTGCTCATTTGTTTCACCTTGCTTGTATTTAAAGTGCGCAGCATAACCTTTTTCTGCAATCTCATTCATACGCTGGCTACGTATTTGAACTTCAACCCAACGGCCTTTAGGACCCATTACAGTAATGTGCAATGCTTCATATCCGGTAGATTTTGGTGAAGAGATCCAATCGCGAAGTCTAACAGGATTAGGTCTAAAATGGTCTGTAACTATTGAATAAATTTTCCAAGCTAAGAATTTCTCGTTGGCAGAATCACTTTTATAAATAATACGAACGGCAAACTTATCGTAAACCTCATCAAAGCTTACGTTTTGCTTTTCCATTTTAAGCCTAATAGAATGTATAGATTTTGGGCGTCCTTTTATTTCGTAATTTAAACCTTCTGCGTTAAGTGAATTTTCTATGATGTTTGAAAACTCTCTAATATAATCATCCTGTTCTTCTTTAGTCTCTTTTATTTTATCGTGAATATCTTGATAAACATCTGGTTCAGTATATTTTAAACTTAAATCTTCTAATTCAGTTTTAATTTTATATAAACCAATTCTATGTGCTAAAGGTGCATAAATGTATAAGGTTTCAGAGGCTATCTTAACTTGTTTATCCGCTCGCATACTTTCCATAGTCTGCATATTATGTAAGCGGTCTGCTATTTTTATAATGATCACACGAACGTCATCATTAAGTGTTAACAGCATCTTTCTAAAATTTTCTGCTTGCAATGAAACGTCTGTTTCACTTTCTAAGCTTGAGATTTTAGTTAGGCCATCTACAATACGAGCAACGGTTTCTCCAAACATTTTTTCGATGTCTTCTGAAGTATATGTAGTGTCTTCAACGACATCGTGAAGAAGAGCAGCAGCAATTGAGGTAGCATCCATACCAATCTCAGATGCAACTATTTTTGCAACGGCTATTGGGTGAAATATATAGGCTTCACCAGATTTTCGGCGTTGTTCCTTATGGGCATCTACAGCAACTTCAAATGCCTGCCTAATAAGTTTCTTGTCTTCTTTGGAGAGCATTCTATAGCTAATGCGAAGTAATTTTTTATACTCACTCGCAATTGCAATGTTCTCTTGTTCTATTTGTAAGTCTGTCATCATATGCTATGACTAAGATAGCAAACTATATAGAATTATGTAGAAGAAATATTACGAAAACGCTGTAATAATGTTGGATGTGAATAATGCATAAAAACATAAGCAGGATGTGGTGTTAAATTGCTTAAACTATTTTTAGACAGTGTTTTTAATCCTGAAATTAATGGCGCTCCAGCATAGGTTTCTTTGGCAAAGTTATCTGCTTGATATTCAAAAGCTCTTGAAATAAAATTCATAAGTAAGCTCGTGATTTCTGAGATTGGGCTATATAGTATTCCAAAGGCAATTAAACCAATATGAAAACTTGGTGTAGCTACTCCTAATGCCTGTGATAATAATGGACTACCAATACACAAAGAAAGTAACCAAAGCGTAAGACCTGTTAATGCTATGGAGGTGACTAAATTAATTATAATATGGTTTTTCTTATAATGTCCAACCTCATGTGCAAGAACTGCTACTATTTCTTCTTCTTCTAAATCATTTATTAAGGTATCGTATAGTGTTATGCGTTTTTCACGACCAAATCCTGAGAAGTAGGCATTTGCTTTTGTACTTCGTTTAGAACCATCTATTACAAATATGTTATCTAACTTAAACCCAACTTTACTTGCATATGCTTCTATTTTTTGTCTTAGTGAACCATCTTCTAAAGGTGTTTGTTTGTTAAATAATGGGACTATGAGTTTTGCATAAAACATATTCATCACAACAGAAAATACAGCGATAACTGCCCAAGCATATAACCAGAATGAAGATCCTGCCCATTGGTAAAACCAGATTATTAAAGATAAAAGCGCGCCACCTACTATTATGAGCATAAACCAGCCCTTAATTTTGTCAAGTGCAAAGGTTTTTAGCGTTGTTTTATTAAAACCATATTTTTCTTCGATAACAAATGTGCTGTAATATGAAAATGGTGTAGTAAGAATGTCGCTACCCAACATAATAATACCAAAAAAGATAAGCGCTATTAAAATGGGATGATCTGTATATTGTCTTGCTAACTCATCAACAAAAGCAAAGCCATCTAGGAAGAAAAAAGCTAAAAGCAATACTAAGGAAAATACACTGGAGACCATACTAAATTTAAAACGCTCTTTTTTATAAGCCTGAGATTTTAAATATTCCTCTGTGTCGTAAACATCTTGTAATGGTTCCGGAAGTTTATCACCATAGTGTTTAGCATTTAAAACATCTAAAGTTGTATCGATAACAAACTCTATAATGATAATTGCAATTAGTATAAAAAATAGGGTAGTAGGAGTCATATAGTTTTCTCTTATTTAAACTTGCGTTGTCGTTTGGCTTCATAAATTAAAATTCCTGCAGCTACTGAAACATTCATTGAGTCTATCTCACCTTGCATTGGGATAATAATATTTTGGGTTGCATTTTTACGCCATTCGTCACTTAATCCTGTTGCTTCTGTACCAACTACAATAGCAGTGGCTGTTGTAAAATCTTGCAAATGGTAATGTTCTGAAGCTTGTAAGGCTGCACAGTAAATATTTACCTTTTGTTTTTTTAAAAATGAGATTATTTCAGTTGTTGTGCCTACAGCCACTTGATTTGTGAAAACGCAACCAACACTACTTCTTATGATATTAGGATTGTATAAATCTGTCTTAGGGTTAGCAATTATTACAGCATCTACATTTGCAGCATCTGCAGTTCTTAGTAACGCACCAATATTACCAGGTTTTTCAGGAGCTTCAGCTATAAGAATTAAAGGTGTTTCAGATGTTTTAATATCAACTAATTGATGTGCTTTTGTTTTAACAATTGTAATAACACCTTCTGTACTGCCTCTATATGCAACCTTTTGATAAACTTCCAAAGACAATTCAGTATAACTTATAGGCGCTTTAATTAAATTGTTTAAAGTGTCTTCAGAAACCAATTCTGGGCAGAAGAAAACTTCAGATATGTTATAGCCTCCTTTAAGGGCAAGCCTAAGCTCTCTTAAACCTTCTACTACAAAAAGACCTTCCTTACGACGGTTACGCGATTTTTCTTGTAACTGAAGTAATTTTTTTAAGGTAGGATTACTTGTGCTGGAAATAAATTTATTCATCGTGCTGCAAAATTACGTGTATTCCTCGTATTTTTAGACAAAGTACAGGTATTATGAAGACACTATTTTATTTATGTATTGCAGCTTGTTGTTTATTAAGTTGTAAAAACAATGAAAACCAAAAGGAATCTGATCAAGTAGATCATTCTAAAATGAATCAAGATGCAATGTCACAAAGTGATCATCAACATATGGATCATTCCGACCATAAGATGAATCATCCCAAATTACCATATCCTAAACCTGTTAAGCATATATTTAATGCTCACGGTGGCATTACAACTTGGGATGCCATGAATAACTTATGTTTTCAAATTGATGGTAAGAATGGTACAGAAACTCATACTACAGATTTAAAAAGTAGAAAGGCAAAGATACAAGCAGAACAGTTTGCTCTTGGTTATGATGGGAATGAGTATTGGCTATCTCAAGAAGACTCAGTTTTCGATTCTGGCAGAGTGAAGTTTTATCATAATCTTATGTTCTATTTTTATGCTATGCCATTTGTTTTAGGAGATAATGGAATCTCTTATACAGATGTTCCTGATATTGAAATACAAGGAAAAACCTATAAGGGTATTAAGACTTTCTTTGCAATGGGTGTTGGTTTGTCTGAGAAAGATAATTACATAATGTATCTAGATAAAGAAACTAACAGATTAGAGTGGCTTGCCTATACCGTTACGTATGGAGAAGATAAACTCTCAAACGATTATAGTTATATAAAATATGACAAATGGCAGGATATAAATGGGTTGCGCTTACCAAAAACACTTATTTGGTATAGTACTAAAGATGGTAAACCTTTTGAAGTACGAAAAGAACTTACATTTAAGAATGTTACTATTTCTGAGACGGTATTAAATGAACGTATTTTTATAGCGCCAAAAAACGCAGAAACTATAAATTAAACTTAACCTGAGTTAAATAATGACCACTTATCTTTCTATAAATCTTAACGATTGTTAGAGAGGTAATTTCTTCCATAATATCGTATTTTTAATAAAATGAAAAAGGATTTAAAAAACGGTATTGTTTTTACGCATCATAGCCCAGAAGAGCAAACTCCTTTTGAGCGTCTTTTTGATGTGTTTCAAGAGCTTATCACACATACCTCTGGAGATTTTGATGAAGCTATGGATTGGCTGAAGCAACTAGATGACGAGTACGAGTTAACTACAGAAGATTATACCTTAGAAGATTTTGTTGAAGACCTTAAAAAGAAAGGCTACATACGAGAAGAAGTAAAGCCAGACAAAAAAGGAGGAATGGCTATTACATCAAAAACAGAACGCCTTTTACGAAAACGAGCATTAGAACAAATTTTTGGAAAAATGCGTCGTGCCGGTCAAGGCAATCATCGTACAAAGCATAGTGGCATTGGAGATGAGCAAACGGGTGAATTTAGGAATTATCAATTTGGAGATGCTTTAGAGCACGTATCGGTAACAGAAAGCTTACGTAATGCACAAATTAATCATGGTATTGGCGATTTTCATTTAACAGAAAATGATCTTGTTGTAGAAGATACTACGCATAAAGCACAAATGAGCACTGTGTTAATGATAGATATTTCTCACTCAATGATATTATATGGCGAAGACCGTATTACACCTGCTAAAAAAGTAGCTATGGCTTTAGCAGAATTAATTACAACACGATACCCAAAAGATACCTTAGATATTTTAGTGTTCGGTAATGATGCTTGGCCTATTAAAATTGAAGATTTACCATATTTAAATGTAGGACCTTACCACACAAATACTGTGGCTGGTTTACAGTTAGCAATGGATATGTTGCGCAGAAAGCGAAACTCCAACAAACAAATTTTCATGATAACAGATGGAAAGCCAAGTTGTATACAATTGCCAGATGGCCAATATTACAAAAATAGTAATGGCTTAGATTCCCATATAGTTAATAAGTGCTATGCAATGGCACAACAAGCTAGAAAGCTAAGAATACCTATTACAACGTTTATGATAGCTAATGATCCTTATTTACAGCAATTTGTAGATGAGTTTACAGATGCAAATCAAGGGAAAGCATTTTACACAGGATTGCAAGGTTTAGGCGAAATGATTTTCCACGATTATGAGGCGAATAGGAAAAAACGGATACGATAAGTGTAAAGTAACGTAACACGAAAACTCTTGTCATACTGAACTTGATTCAGAATCCCATTCAAGAGAGAATTTTAAAATAGTTTCTGTGGTTTTTAAACAGAAAAGAGAAAATAAACTATGAGTAAAGAAAATATAACAACATTAGGCCAGCTTAAAGCTTCAGGCTACAAGTCAAAATCAATAAAGGATGAGCTGCGCGATAACTTAATAACAAATATAAAAGCAGGAAAAAATTCTTTTGAAGGTATTCACGGGTATGAATATACTGTAATACCAGAATTGGAACGTGCAATTTTATCTAAACACAATATAAATCTATTAGGACTACGCGGACAGGCAAAAACACGTTTGGCGCGTTTAATGGTTGGTTTGTTAGATGAATTTATTCCTGTTGTTGAAGGTTCAGAAATTAATGACGACCCATTTAATCCTATTTCAAGAACTGCAGTGGAACTTATTGCTGAGAAAGGCGATGATACGCCAGTTTCGTGGCTACATAGAGATGAACGTTTTGCTGAAAAACTAGCAACACCAGATGTAACAGTAGCCGATTTAATTGGAGATGTAGATCCTATTAAAGCAGCAAATTTAAAGCTAAGTTATGCAGATGATCGTGTTATTCACTTCGGAATGATTCCTCGAGCAAACAGATGCATTTTTGTAATTAATGAATTACCAGATTTACAAGCGCGCATACAAGTAGCATTATTCAATATTTTACAGGAAGGTGATATTCAAATTCGCGGATTTAAATTACGCATGCCGTTAGATGTACAATTTGTATTTACGGCAAACCCTGAAGATTATACAAATAGAGGAAGTATCGTAACTCCTTTAAAAGATAGAATAGGGTCACAAATACTAACACATTATCCAGAAACTGTTGAGATAGCTAAAACCATTACACAGCAAGAAGCTAAGGCAGATGTAAGAAAAGACACCGTTCATGTTCCTGAAATAGCTAAGAATTTATTGGAAGAACTATCATTTCAAGCAAGGGAAAGTGAGTTTGTAGATATAAAAAGTGGCATCTCTGCCCGAATAAGTATAACTGCTTATGAAAATTTACTAAGTACAGCAGAACGTAGAATGTTATTATCTGGTGATGGTACCACAGCAGTAAGATTCAGTGATTTTATGGGGGTTATTCCTAGTATTACTGGTAAAATTGAATTGGTGTATGAAGGTGAGCAAGAAGGCTCTGCTGCAGTGGCAATGCAACTATTGTCTAGAGCTACAAAACAAATCTTTATTGAATATTTTCCTAAAATTGAAAAGCTTCAGAAAGCAGATGATGTAGATCCCTATCAAAATTTAGTTGAATGGTTTTTTGAAGAAAGTAAGTTTGAACTTTTAGATAATTTTGCAAATGATGAATATAAATCTCAGTTAGATTCAATTCAACCTTTACAAGCATTAATTGAAAACCATATAGATGATGATGTTAATGAAGATGATCTGTATTTTATAAAAGAACTAGTCCTTTGGGCATTAGTAGAATATAATAAACTTAGTAAATACAGAATGACAAATGGTATGCGCTTTAAAGATATTTACGGCGGTTACATAAGTGGACTGTAAATTTAAGTAGCAAATCAAAGAAGTAAGTAAAATAGAATCCTTAAATATTGTGAATTTAATAATTTACGGATTGTCAATGAAAGCTATATTTTGGCTAACAGGTTTATAAACTAATTTATAAAGGCAACGTTTAATATTTTTAAATTAGTAAAAACTTCTATATTTGCGATATAAAAAATAATAGGGATGCGCTAACATCCCCATTTTTTGAAAACATACTTACAACTGTAAGTTTTCTAAATTTAATAGCATCCATACAATTGGAAGTTATTATCCAAATCAAAGGTTATCCTTACAAACGGATGACCTTTTCTGTTATGTCAAATATATGGCACGCTTTTAATACTATCGAAGAATTTGTAGTAGCCTTATCCACAAAGTTTTTAACACGAGAGTGTTTTCAAAACTGGTAAATAAAAGTTTATTTAATATTAGCTATTAACAAAGAGGTTATTACACAAAAAATTATGTGTAGTGACTTTTAAAGGTCAAGAAGAAAAAAAAGGCAATTTAGTAGAAGAAATACTTTTAGCTTTAATCTCTTTTCAGCACTTTGTATTCCTCATAACAACCAGAAATAGCATCTAGTATCTGTAAATCGTTTGCGGTGCTTATAAAATCTTTGGAGTAGTTGCAGTTTCTTAAAATCTCATCAATATCAACACGGCTTACTTGTAGTAACGCTTGTAGTGTCTCACGATCATACTTAGTCTGCAAAAGATTTCTTATTTCATCATCTTCTTTCATCTGTCTAAGCTTACGCATTTGTGTTGGGCGTTTACCAAAAACATTATATAAAAAATCTGCAGGATTAAAAATAGAGCCTAAGACTTTAGTTACAGCACTAGGCTGTCTATCTCCACCTTCATAGCCAGTATTAAGACCAGAAATAGAATAACGATAGTTGTTGTAAATAGGAATGTTTTTTGCATCAATTTCTATATAACCTGTTAATTGTACAGGTCTTACAGTTACTTCTTCCAGGGCAATACCAACCTCTGTCATTTTTACTTTAACGTCACCATACTTAAGCCAGTCATTAGAAACTGTTACTTGAATAGATTTATAACCTATATATGAAAAATACAAGGTATCATTTACTTCTGCTCTAATTTCAAATTCACCTTTTTCATTGGTAGTAGCTCCTTTAACCTGGTTAAGGTTAACAATGTTTACATTTTCAAGTATCCTATCATTTGAGGCGCTTTGTACAATACCTGTTACGGTTTGTTGAGAATGTGCCGTAAAACCGATAAGTAATAACAGTAAAAGTAAAGGAAATGAAGTTTTCATAAATAAGGTAAATAAGCTCTAGTGCTAAAAAATCGTATCAAATATAGAATAAGTCGTTATTAAAAAGAATGCCTTGCAAAGTAATTGTTGCAAGGCATTTTAATATTTATGATTATTTACGTCTAGAACGTCTTCTGCTTATAGAGCTTTTAACATTTTCTGCTCTCGTGCTTCCGCTGCCTTCAGAAGATCTTTCTCGTTTAGGGCTTGAGCTTCTGCTAGAAGAATCGCTACTGCGTCTTGAAGATTTTTTTCTGTCTCTTCCGCTGTCGCCTCTATCGCTGTCACTGCTTCTTCGCTTACCTTTAAAGCCACCGCCATCTCTAGAGCCTTTACTTCTGTCTCCTCCAGAACGACGACCACCGCCGCCTTTTCCTTTAAAGCCACCACCGCCAGAACGACGACCGCCACCACCAGATCTACGACCACCGCCGCCACCAGAGCCACCCTTGTCTTTAGTCACTTCAACATTTACACTACGACCTTCGTGAGTCATATCTGCAAAGACTTCCATAACCTTATCAAGCTTGTCTGCATCTGTATTAAAGAAAGAGAAGGTGTTTTTAACATCTACTTTGTAAACGCCATCACGATCTAAATCTAATTGTTCTTTTAAGAAGTCTTTTAAAGACATCCAATCAAAACCATCTTTACCACCAACGTTAATAAAGTAACGAACACTGTCTGAGTCTCCTTCACTATAATCACGATTGTCTGCAGATACTTGGCTTATGCTATCCTTACTATAGTAATTGTGGAATCTTGTAAATTCAACAGAGAAAAACTTTTTAATAAGTTCTTCTTTAGTGTAATCACCTAACTCTTCTTCTAATTGAGGTACATACTTATCAATAGCATGATTTATTTCTGTATCCTTAATCTGGCTTGCAAGGTGAAATAATTGAACTTGGCAAATTTCTTCACCATCAGGAACATCTTTACGCTCAAAGTTACGTTGTATGCGTTTTTCAATAGCTTTAATCTTACGCATTTCGCTTTTTGTAGCAATAGTCATAGAAGTACCACTTTTTCCTGCACGACCAGTACGACCACTACGGTGTGTGTATACTTCTGGCTCATCTGGAAGCGTGTAATGAATTACGTGAGTAATATCATCTACATCTATACCACGAGCAGCAACATCTGTAGCTACAAGCATTTGTATTTGGCGTGTACGGAAACTACGCATTACCAAATCTCTTTGGTTTTGACTTAAATCACCGTGTATAGCGCCAGCGCTATAACCATCTTGTATTAATTGCTCTGCAACTTTTTGAGTATCACGTTTTGTACGGCAAAATATAACAGAGAAAATCTCTGGGTTTGCATCACATAAACGCTTTAATGCTTTATAACGGTCACGACCACCAACTAGGTAATACTCGTGAGATACGTTTTCTGTACCTTTATTTTTAGATCCTACTGTAATTTCAACAGGATTATTCATAAAGTCTTTAGCAATTCGTGCTACCTCTTTAGGCATTGTTGCACTAAATAACCAAGTAAATTTATCTTCTGGTGAGTGAGAAAGAATTTCTGTGATATCATCATAGAAACCCATATTTAACATCTCATCTGCTTCATCTAAAACACAATATTGTATTTCAGAAATGTCTACTAAACCACGTCTTATCATATCTTGCATACGACCAGGCGTAGCAACAATAATCTGAGCACCACGTTTTATTTGCTTAGCTTGTTCTGTAATGCTAGCGCCACCATAAACTGCAACAGGATTTAATCCCTTTACATATTTAGAGTAATTTTGAAGCTCATTTGTAATTTGAAGACAAAGCTCACGTGTTGGAGACAGGATTAACCCTTGAGTTTTCTTGTATCCAGCATCAATCTTTTGGATTAAAGGAAAACCAAAAGCAGCAGTTTTACCAGTACCTGTTTGCGCTAACGCAACAATATCTGTGTCTTTTTCTAATAGGATTGGGATGGCCTTTTCTTGTACTTCACTAGGTTCAGTGAATCCCATATCGTTAACGGCGTTAACGATTTCGGCGTTTAAGCCGAGTTTCTCGAATAAATTCATATAGTATGTAAAACCTCGAGAATAATTTTGCACCAATGCCGACCGACTCTCAAGGCGGTTAAAATTTTTGCAAAGGTACGGTTTATTTATTGATTATTAATGATAATAATTCAATTAGATTTTGTAATGAATTTTAAATAGAAATGTATTGTAAACTATTGAAAATCAATCTTCTTTTAAATAATCTATAAGCTCTCTTATGGCTTTTCCGCGATGACTGTGCTTTGCCTTTTCATCTTGAGGCATTTCAGCAAACGTTTTTTTAGATGCATTCGGTATAAAAATAGGATCATAACCAAATCCTTTTTCGCCTCTTTTTTCTTTTATAATTTCACCTCTGCATATTCCAGAAAACAAAGTCTTTTGTTTATCTATAACTAATGCAATAATGGTTTTAAATTGCGCAGCTCTGTTATCTTGACCTTTTAAGTTATCGAGTAACAGATCCATATTGTCTTCACTACTACGTTGTTCTCCTGCATACCTAGCAGAATAAACACCAGGTTTACCATCTAACGCATCAACCTCTAAACCGGTATCATCTGCAAAACAATTAAAACCAAGTCTGTCTTTAATATAGTTTGCTTTTAATATTGCATTACCTTCTATAGTATCTTCTGTTTCTCTTATATCATCATGAAAATCGATATCTGTTAAAGATAAGAGCTCGATGTATTCAGGCATTAATGCCTTTACTTCAGCAAATTTATTTTTATTATGTGTAGCAAATACAAGTTTCATGGTATCTTGAAATTGATAGGATTTAGTATAGTAGCAAAGATACAAACCAGAGCTTAGAAAGTGGTTTTTTTTAAGAATATACAATCTATAGGTATCACTTAATTTTCAAAATAAGAATGCTAAGAAAATCCTATCTTTGCCCACTGAAAAAATTATTGCAATGAAAATTTCTTACAACTGGCTTAAACAGTTTATCCAGATAGACTGGGCACCCGAAAAAACAAGTGAACTTTTAACAGATTTAGGTCTTGAAGTAGAAGGTATTGAAGCCTTTCAAAGCGTGAAAGGTGGTTTAGAAGGTGTTGTTGTAGGAGAAGTGCTTACGTGTGAGCCTCATCCTAATGCAGATCGATTAAAAGTAACCACAGTAAATGTAGGAGAGCAAACACCTTTACATATTGTATGTGGAGCACCTAATGTAGCTAAAGGTCAAAAAGTACCTGTTGTAACAGTAGGTAGCACTTTATATGACGAGAATGGTGAGCCTTGGGTTATAAAAAAAGGTAAGATAAGAGGTGAGGTTAGTGAAGGTATGATTTGTGCCGAAGACGAGTTAGGCTTAGGGAAGAGCCATGATGGTATTATGGTATTAGATGAGTCACTTAAAGTAGGTACACCTGTAGCAGATATCTTTGATATAGAGAATGATGTAGTATTCGAGATTGGATTAACACCAAACAGAGCAGACGCTATGAGTCATTGGGGTGTTGCTAGAGATTTAAAAGCAGGTTTAATACAGCAAGAGCATGCCGTTACCTTAAATACACCATCTGTTAGTAAATTTAAAGTTGAAAATAGAAGCAGACGTATAGCTATTAATGTTGAAGATACAGATTTAGCACCAAGGTATTGCGGAACTACAATTACTGGTATTAAGGTAGCAGAGTCTCCAAAATGGTTGAAGAATAGATTGTTAGCAATAGGATTAACTCCTAAAAACAATGTTGTAGATGTTACTAACTATGTTATGCATGAGTTAGGACAACCATTACATGCATTTGATGCAGACCGTATTGAAGGTGATGTTATAAATGTAAAAACGCTACCTGCAGGAACAAAATTCACAACTTTAGATGAGGTAGAACGTGAGTTACACGAAAATGACTTGATGATTTGCGATGCAAATAAACCATTATGCATTGCAGGTGTATTTGGAGGTGTAAATTCTGGTGTTACAGAACATACAAATAGCATTTTCTTAGAGAGCGCTTATTTTAATCCTGTAAGCGTACGTAAAACAGCTAAAAGACATGGGTTAAATACAGATGCATCTTTTAGGTTTGAACGTGGAATAGATCCAGAAAGTACAGAATATGCATTAAAACGAGCAGTCTTATTAATACAAGAACTTGCGGGTGGAGATGTTACAATGGATTCTGAAGACTATTACCCTAAAAAGTTTGAAGACTTTCAAGTCTTTTTAACATTCGATAAGATTAATACACTTATAGGTGAAGAAATACCTACAGAAACTATTAAATCTATATTGGCATCTTTAGAAATAAAGGTGAACAACGTTACAGAAACTGGCTTAGGACTTACAATACCTTCCTATAGAGTAGATGTGCAAAGACAATCGGATGTTATTGAAGAAATACTTAGAGTATATGGATACAATAATATTAAGGTTGGTAAGAAGTTAAATGCTTCTATGTCTAATTCTGGTCGATTTGATGATTATAAATTACAGAATGTTGTAGGAAATCAACTTACGTCTCAAGGCTTTTACGAAATGCTGTCTAATTCTTTAACAGCAGAGCGTTATGCAGAACTAAGTGAACAATCTAATCCTAAGCACGCAGTTAAAATGCTAAATCCATTAAGTCAGGATTTAAGTGTATTGAGACAGAATATGTTGTTTTCAGGCTTAGAGTCCATTGCTTTTAATGTAAATAGAAAGCGTGCCGATTTAAAATTGTTTGAATTTGGTAAAACCTACCACAATTATGATAGTGGTAGAGTAGAAGCTAAACATTTAGCTATTTATTTAACAGGAGATCGTAATACAGAGGCTTGGAATATAGTGCAAAAGCCAAGCGACTTCTTTTTGCTCAAAGGTACAATTGAAGCGATTTTAAATAGATTAGGTATTTCTAAACTTAATTACGCGCCTACAAAGCATTCCGATCTTTCTGAAGGTATGAGTATTTCTTTAGGAAAAACAACCTTGGTAGATTTTGGTATAGTAAACAAAACTCTTTGTAAAAAGATGAATGTTGATCAAGATGTGCTTTTTGCAGATTTTAATTGGGACAATGTGTTGCTAATGGCTTCTAAACAACGTTTTAAGTTAAATGACATTCCTAAATATCCTAAAGTGAGAAGAGATTTTGCTTTACTATTAGATGATAATGTAAATTTCTCTCAGATAGATGACATTGCACAAAAAACAGAACGTAAACTACTTAAAGATGTAAGTCTTTTTGATGTTTATGAAGGAAAAAATTTGCCAAACGGAAAGAAGAGTTATGCAGTGAGCTTTATTTTACAAGATGAAAATAAAACCTTGACAGATAAACAGGTTGATAAAATCATGGGGAAATTGCAGCATCAATTCGAAAACCAATTAGGAGCAGAGCTTAGATAATTATTAAGTGTTTAATGCATTTCAATATATGTTGAAATGCATTAAACATTTTATTCTAAATCTATTATAAATTAAAACTCCTGTAGAGCTCTATTTATTTAGAGATATCTTAAAATCCAATTGCAGTATCATCTCCACGTCTATCTGCGCCACCTTCAAGCTTGCCATCTGGCATAATGAGAATACCATCTACCTTTCCTATAATAGGACTTTCCTCTTCATTTATTAAGTAACCTTTTTCTTTAAGTGTAATCAACTCTTCAGTAGAAAACACATCTGGTTCAAACCTTATAACATCTGGTAGCCATTGGTGATGAAATCTTGGAGCATCAACTGCTTCTTGCATAGTCATATTAAACTCCTGCACATTTAAGATAGTCTGTAGTACAGATGTAATTATGGTACTTCCGCCTGGTGTGCCAACACTCATCCAAAGTTTACCATCTTTTTCAACAATTGTTGGAGTCATACTACTTAGCATACGTTTTTCTGGAGCTATGCTATTTGCTTCTGCGCCAATTAATCCAAACATATTAGGAACGCCTGGCTTACTGCTAAAATCGTCCATTTCATTATTTAGAAAGAAACCTAATTCATCCACATATAATTTAGAACCATAAGCGCCATTAAGTGTTGTGGTTACAGAAATGGCATTTCCATAAGAATCTATTATAGAATAGTGTGTAGTTTCATCACTCTCGTAGCCTATTATATTTCCGTGAGAAACATTGGAAGATTTAGTGGCATTATCCCAACTAAAACTTTTCATTCTTTGGGTTAAATATGCTTCAGAAATTAGTGAATCTAAAGGAATGTCTGTAAAATCTGGATCGCCTAACCAATGACTTCTGTCTGCGTAAGCACGTCGTTCTGCTTCTGTTATAAGTTGTATGTATTTAGCAGAGTTGTGTTTATACTGTTGCAAATCATACGGCTCTATCATTCCCATAATTTGAGCCAAGCAAATGCCACCACTACTTGGAGGTGACATACTTATGATTTTTAAATTGTCATATGTAAATGTGATTGGTTCACGCCATACAGCATCGTAGGCTTTTAAATCTTCAAGAGTAATAAGACCACCTTTTTCTGACAGAAACTTCACTAATTTTTGTCCAGTTTCACCTGTATAAAACTCATTTTCTCCGTTAGTGGCAATTCGTTTTAATGTTTTAGCTAGTGCAATATTTTTCACTGTATCTGTAAGAGTTTCAGAATACAATGTTGTCTTACCATTAACCGAATCAAAAACTGGCGCATAATACTCAAGGCGTTCTTTTTGGTTTTTAGTTATAACGTAGCCTTGTTCTGCAAGTTTAATTACCGGCATTAATAAACTGTCTATTGTCATACTTCCAAATGTTCTGTGTGCTTCAAAAATTCCTGCAATTGTACCAGGAACACCAACAGCTTTAGCACCAACTGTGCTTAAATTTGGTATTATATTACCGTTTTTATCTTGGTACATTGTTTTGCTAGCTAATAATGGTGCTTTTTCTCGATAGTCCAATGCGCCTGTTTCTCCATTTTCTAATCGATACACCATAAAACCGCCACCGCCAAGATTTCCTGCAAATGGAAAGGTAACTGCTAAAGCCATTTCTGTGGCAAACATTGCATCAAAGGCATTACCGCCTTGTTCAAGAATTTCACTACCAATTTTAGAGGCCTCTGCTCTTGCAGAAACTACCATAGCGTTTTCTGCAATAGGTCCATATTTTGGTGTTTTTTTAGGCTCTGGTTTAGTTTTACAACTTAAAGCTACAATGCATAAAAATAGGAGGCTAAGGTAAATTCTCATGAGATAATAATGTTGGAAGTAAGTCTTCTACGTAAGTTTCTAAATCTTCAAAAAACGTTCGAAATTCTTTTTCAAATTCTGAGTAGAATTTCTGTAAATCATAAACCGCCAAATGCATATCACTTCGGCGTTTTGTTCTAATGTTCATTTGATATAAAATCTTTCCAATGCCATCAATAGTAGCATAACTTAATAACCAATTATGCTCTGTCATCACTGGCAGAAATGATTGTACACGTTTGGGTAAAATACTGTATTGGTTTTCTAGGAGTGTGTAAAATTCATTTACATATTCTGATAGCGGTTGTGGATGAAAATCGTTCCAGTTTTTGGCTAAATAATGGTCATAAAGAATATCTACGATAACGGTACTGTAATGAGAGTATTTGGGAAAGAGGCGAGATACACTTTCTCTAACAATAGGGTGTGAGTCTGTGTAGGTGTCTATCGCACGGTGCAAGGTAATTCCTGTGCGCATACGCTCTGGATATTTTAAAAATGACTTTCCTTTAATGGAGTCTGCAGCAAAATTCCCTATTTTGAGCAAATCGTCATCCTTAGACAGGTAAATATGAGCAAGGTAATTCATTAGGCCGAAGTTACAACATCGGTTTTGAAATAGTATATTTGTTCTTGAAAATTAATGAATGTCTCTTTAGAGAATTCCAACACCATAAATAGTTATAGTTTAGTGGTTAAAAAGACTTTTAAAGTAAAGCTAACGTTGTTTAAATTACATATCACTAATTTTCTAACCAGCTAATTATCAAAATTAAAACTTAAGAATGACTCTAATAAAATCTATATCAGGAATACGCGGTACCATTGGTGGTAATGTAGGAGATAACTTAACACCAATTGATGCTGTTAAATTTGCAAGTGCTTATGGTACTTGGCTAAAGCAGCAAAGAACTAAAGATAATTACAGAGTTGTTGTAGGTAGAGATGCTCGTATTTCTGGAGAAATGATACAAAACTTAGTAATGAATACCCTAGTTGGTTTAGGAATTCATGTTATAGATTTAGGACTTTCTACAACTCCAACTGTTGAGGTTGCCGTACCAATGGAGCACGCCGATGGTGGTATAATTTTAACTGCAAGTCACAACCCCAAACAATGGAATGCACTTAAACTTTTAAACCATAAAGGTGAATTTTTGAATGGTGCTGAAGGACAAAAAATATTAGACATAGCAGAAGGTGCAAATATAACGTTTGCTGAAGTTGATGATCTTGGAGAAATAACTAAGAACGATGCGTACTTTGATTTGCATATTGAAGAAATTTTAAACTTAGATTTGGTAGATGCCGATGCAATAAGAAAAGCAAACTTTAAGGTTGTGGTAGATGGTGTTAATAGTACAGGTGGTTTAGCAATACCAATGCTTTTAAATGAGCTAGGTGTAGAAACTGTAAAACTTTATTGCGAACCTAATGGTCAATTTCCACATAATCCTGAACCCTTAAAAGAACACTTAGGAGATATTTGTAAACTTGTAGTTGAAGAACATGCAGATTTTGGTGTTGTTGTAGATCCAGATGTAGATCGCTTAGCGTTTATTGATGAAACAGGAGAAATGTTTGGTGAAGAATACACATTGGTAGCTGTTGCAGATTATATCTTAGGAAAGCAAAAAGGAAACACTGTTAGTAATATGAGTTCTTCAAGAGCATTAAGAGATGTTACGGAGAAACATGGTGGTAGTTACCAAGCAAGTGCTGTTGGAGAGGTTAATGTTGTACAGCTTATGAAAGATACAGATGCTGTAATTGGTGGAGAAGGCAATGGAGGTATTATTTACCCAGAATTACATTACGGTCGTGATAGTCTTGTTGGAGTAGCATTATTTTTAACGCACTTAGCAGAAAAGAAGATGAAAGTTTCTGAGCTTAGGGCAACATATCCTAGCTATTTTATGAGCAAGAATAAAATACAATTAACACCAGAGTTAGATGTAGATGCTATTTTAGAAGCTGTTGAAGCGCATTACAAAGATGAAGAAGTTACCACAATTGATGGTGTAAAAATAGATTTTGCAGAAAATTGGGTTCACTTGAGAAAAAGTAATACAGAGCCTATAATTAGAGTTTATACCGAAGCAAAAAGTCAAGAAGAAGCAGATCAACTAGCTAAAGACATGATGACAGTTGTTGAGAGTATTGCTAAAAAATAAGTGTAAAGGTCAAGAAGCATTTAGTGTATTGACCTTTTTTTTGCATACAAGAGCTTTTAAACTCACTAATGGATAGATAAAACCAACACATGAATCCAAGCATTAAAAAACTAATTCCTCACATACTTGTAATAATAGGCTTTATAATAGTCTCAATGGCTTACTTCAGTCCATTGTTAGAGGGCAAAAAACTTAATCAAAGTGATATAGCTCAGTATAAAGGGATGTCTAAAGAGCAAACAGATTTTAGAGATGCTACTGGTGAAGAACCCTATTGGACAAATGCAGCTTTTGGTGGAATGCCTACCTATCAATTAGGCGCGCAGTACCCTTATAGTTTCAACAAAATGTTAGATAGAACGTTACGTTTTCTGCCTAGACCAGCAGATTATATGTTCTTGTTTTTTATTGGTATTTACATACTGTTAATTATTTTAAAGGTAGACTGGAAGTTAGCTATAATAGCATCTTTGGCATTTGGGTTATCTACCAATATGTTAGATATATTAAGTGCCGGCCACAATGCAAAAGCTCATGCTATTGCATATATGCCTTTAGTACTAGCAGGAATTTTACTCATATTTAAAGGACGTCATATTTGGGGCTTTCTCTTATTGGCTGTTAGTATGAGTTTGGAAATAATGGCTAACCATTTTCAAATGACATATTACCTATTGTTATTAGTAGTGATTATTGGTATAGTTTATTTAATAGATGCTATTAAGAAAAAACAACTGCCGCACTTTTTTAAATGTATAGGTATTATGATAATTGCTGTGGTTATTGGTATAGCCACAAACGCTACCAGTCTTTTAGCAACTAAAGAATACACAGCATTTAGTACAAGAGGAGAATCTGCTATTACAGTTAATACAGATGGCTCGATTTCAGAAAAACAAGATGGATTAAGTTTTGATTATATTACTGAATACAGCTATGGTATTTTAGAAACCTTAAATTTATTTATTCCAAGATTTATGGGTGGCTCTTCTTTAGAGTCGCTTCCTGAGGACTCTAAAACAGTTGAGGAAGTTATTAAATTAGGAGCTTCACCTCAACAAGCTAATCAATTTGTACAACAAGTCCCAATGTATTGGGGAGATCAAACCTTTGTTGGAGCACCAGCATATATAGGAGCTACTATTATATTTTTATTTGTGTTTGCCTTGTTTATGGTAAAAGGCAGATTAAAATATTGGGTAGTAGCAGGTATTGTATTATCTCTGTTTTTAAGTTGGGGAAAAAATCTAGAGTTTCTCACACGTTTCTTTATAGATTATGTACCAATGTATGATAAGTTTAGAGCTGTATCTACAACTCAGGTTATTTTAAGGTTGTGTATACCTATTTTAGCTGTGTTTGGACTAACTCAACTATTTAATAACGTAGTACGTAAAGAAGAAAAATTAAATGCTTTAAAATGGACTAGTATTATACTTGGCGGAATAACACTAATAATTTTAGCCTTTAATAACACACTTTTCAATTTCGAAAGCCCTTATGATACTATGTTTATAGAACAAATGGGTGTCGATTTTGTAAAGGCCATCCGTGAAGATCGTGCTACACTCTTATCTGAAGATACTTTAAGAACACTAATACTTATTGCGCTAGTTGCTGTTTTAATCTTTGGTTACATTAAGGAAAAAATAAATGAAAAGCTTGTAGTGGCAGGTTTGGTGATCTTAGTCTTATTTGATTTAGTTGGTGTAGATAAGCGTTACGTTAATGATGATAACTTTGTGTCTAAATATTTAATAGATCAGCCATTTCAACCTAACAGTGCAGACCAGGAAATTTTAAAAGATAAAGGAAACTATCGTGTTTTAGATTTAAGCGGAAGCCCATTAAATTCAGCTAGAGCATCATTCTTTCATAACTCAATTGGTGGATATCACGGTGCAAAGCCAAAACGTATGCAAGACTTGTTTGAGTTTCATGTGTATGAAGGCAATCAAGCGGTTTTAAATATGCTTAATGTTAAGTATAATATTATTAAAAATGAAGGAAACCTATTTGCACAACGAAATCCTTATGCTAACGGAAACGCTTGGTTTGTAGATAGTATTCAAGAAACAAGAACTGATAATGAAGTAATTCTTTATTTAAGTTTCCTAAACACAAAAGAGAAAGCGTTAATTACTCCAGAATTTACTTCAAACCTAAAGCAGCACACATTTAAAAAAGATTCTACGGCTACTATAAACTTAAAGAGTTATCAACCTAACGAATTAATTTATGAGAGTAAGTCTTCTCAAGATGCATTTGCTGTCTTTTCAGAGATCTACTATGAAAACGGTTGGAAAGCTTTTATAGATGAAAAAGAAGTCGATATTTTAAGAGTCAATTATACGTTAAGAGGTCTTGAAATACCTTCTGGAACTCATGAAATTGTATTTAGGTTTGAACCTAAAGTTATTAAAACTGGTAGTACTATAGTTTTAGCAAGCTCTATTCTTTTAATGTTATTAATCTTAGGCGGTATTTTTTACGAGTTTAAGGAAAAAAATAAAACGTAATTGAAGCGAGTTCTCATCATAGCTTATTATTGGCCGCCAGCTGGTGGTCCTGGCGTACAACGTTGGTTACAATTTGTAAATTACTTACCAAATTTTAATATACAACCAATAGTATATGTTCCAGACAACCCTAGTTATCCAATACTAGATGAAACATTACAATCTAAAATAACAGATGTTGAGGTTTTAAAACAACCCATTTCAGAACCTTATAGATTTGCTAATTTTTTTTCTAAAAAAGATACAGCTTCAATAAGCTCTGGCTTAATTCCTAAGGAGAAAAAACAATCTTTAGTACAAAAGTTTTTGTTGTTTGTTCGAGGAAATTTCTTCATTCCAGATGCCCGAAAGTCATGGGTTAAGCCTTCGGTATGTTATTTAAAAGAATACTTAAATAACAATCCTGTAAATGCTATTATAACAACAGGACCTCCACACAGTCTCCATCTTATAGGAAAGCAACTTAAAGAACATATGGATGTTACTTGGCTTGCAGATTTTCGAGATCCTTGGACAACAATTGGTTATCATAAAAAGCTAAAGCTAATGCCTTGGGCAAAACGTAAACATCTGGTATTAGAAGCCTCAGTCCTAAACACTGCAGATCATATTATAACTACTAGCTTTACAACAAAAAAAGAATTTGAAGCGCTAACTGAAAAACCAATTTCAGTTATTACAAATGGTTACAATGCTTCAGATTTTAAGTTAATTACAAAAGTAGCTTTGGATGCTAAATTTACTTTAGCGCACATAGGTTCTTTACTTTCTGATAGAAATCCGCAGGTTTTATGGCAGACATTACAGGAATTAATTGAAGAGCATAAAGATTTTTCAGAAGCATTTCAGCTTAAATTAGCAGGCAAAGTTAGCGAGGATTTACTTTCTACCATACAAAGCTATAATTTAAAAAACCATATAAACTTACTAGGTTATATTACTCATGAAAGTGCGTTCAAAGAAATGAAGAGCGCCCAACTTTTGTTGTTAATTGAAATAGATTCTGATGAGACTAAAGGTATAATTGCAGGTAAGGTATTTGAGTACCTTTTAGCTAAACGACCAATATTAGCTATAGGTCCAAAAAATTGGGATGTTTCTAAAATTATAAATGATACAACTTCTGGTAAGGTCTTTCATTATGAAGAAAAGGACATTCTAAAACACTATATATTCAGTGCATTTCAGGATTACAAAAATGGGATGCTTCATATAAATTCTACCAATATCGAGCAGTTTTCTAGAAAACAATTAACGCAACAACTTTCAGAAGTTATCTTAAAAGTTACCACATAATGGGTATTGTTTTAAAACAGTCTTTTAAAAATTTAGTGAGTACCTATGCAGGTTTTGGGTTGGGTGCCATTAATGTGCTGTTTTTATATCCTAATTTCATGACGCCAGAATATTATGGCTTGGTATCTTTTATATTATCTGCGAGTATGTTGTTCTGGCCATTAATGGCTTTAGGAACTCACAATACATTGGTTAAATTTTACTCTTCGTATTCTAAACAGGAAGAAAAAGAGAAGCTATTTAGTTTTGTTTTGGTATTGCCTCTCTTAGTTGGTTTAGTCTTAGGTTTAATAGGTTATTTTGGCTATTCGTTTGTACTGTCTTATTTTAATGGAGAAAATGAATTGGTAAAACCTTATGCCTGGCTCATTTTTGTAATAACCTTTGCTATGGCTTACTTCGAGCTCTTCTTTTCTTGGAGTAAAGTATTTTTAAAAAGCACATTTGGGAACATAATGCGAGAAGTATTTCATAGAGCCTGCATTATGATCTTATTAGGGTTACTTTATATTAATGTCATAGATATTCCGCTGTTTTTATATATAATGACGGCAGTATATGTATTAAGAACGTTATTGATGATGGTATTTGCATTTAAGTTGCACTTGCCTAAACTTCAATTTAAATTACCGGATAATGCATCACGTGTTATAAAATATTCGGCACTAATTTTCATAGCAGGAAGTGTTGCTATGATGTTGTTAGACTTAGATAAAGTGATGATTGAGTATTATTTGCCAATTGAAAATGTTGCTATATATGGTATCTCAATTTATATAGCATCTGTAATAGCTGTCCCAAGTAGAGCAATGCATCAAATTACATATCCTCTTACGGCACAATTATTAAATGATAAGGATTATGCAGGGTTAAAGAATTTATACCAACGTAGCTCGAACACACTGCTAATAGTTGGAGGACTTATATTCTTACTTATAATTTGTAATGTTGGAGAGTTGTATGAGATGATACCACAGGATTACCATATTGGATTTTCAATTGTAATTTTAATAGGCATTGTTAAGTTGTATGAAAATCTTATTGGGAATAATAACAGTATTTTATTTAATTCAGATTATTATAGGTTAGTCTTAGCAATAGGAGTGCTATGTGCTGTTATGGCTGTAGTACTTAATATTTTACTTATTCCAAAATTTGGTGTGTACGGTGCTAGTTATGCAACGTTTATTGCATTTTTTACCTATAATACAGTAAAGCTAATTGTGGTTTGGAAAAAATTTAAGATGCATCCATTTTCATCAAGAACATGGGTCTCATTAGGTCTCATAGCTCTATTTACACTTAGTTTTTATTTTTGGGATTTCAATTTTCAACCACTACTTAATATTGCTTTAAAATCTGTAATACTCGGATTGTTATTTGTTGGATTTTCTTGGAAGCTGAAACTCTCTAATGATGTTTCTCAAGTTATAGATACTTATTTAAAGCGATAGGATAAAAAGAAAAGCCCCAAAGCAATTCGCTTGGGGAAGCTATTTGCTTTAGGGCTTGTCAAACTAACCAACCAAAAATTTTAATTTCCTCTTCGTCTAGTTGTTGTTGAAGAGGCTCTGTTGTTTGAAGATTCTCTTGAAGAACTAGCTTTAACTCGAGAGTTAGTAGAAGTTCTTGCTTTTGCTGAAGATCTAGATGTTCTATTACTCTTTACAGCTTTAGACGCTCTACTCGTATTACTTTTTACTCTAGCACTGTTATTTCTCGACCTTGTTGTATTTGTACGAGTAGCTCTAGGTGTTGTAGTTCTAGTAGTAGCTTTTACTCTAGAGTTTGTTCTCGTACTTGGTGCTACAGCTCTTGAGCTTGTATTGCTTCGAGTTCTTGTTGCATTAGAGTTTCCTCTAGTGTTCGTTGTAGCACGTCCAGCATTATTACTTCTCGTATTTCCTGTTCTAGAAATTATAGTTCTATCGGTTCTGCTTCTAGAGTTTTGGTTAGATAAACCTTCACGGTTAGATCTGCTTACTCTAGTATTAGTTCTTGCATAAGATTGATTGCTTCTGTTTCTTACTTGTGCAAGATCACGTTGTCTTGATAAACGCTGTCCTCTATTATAAGAACGCACTTTCTGTCCTGGTCTGTAATAATTAGACTTGTAATGCTTCTTATACCATCCTGTTCTATAATAGTTATAATGAACAGCATAACTATATCTTACAGGATTGTAATATGCTCTGTAAGGTCTTGTAAACACAATACAGTTAGAAAATACAGGTCTTACATAATACTGGTGCCAAGGTCTATAAACATAATGTCTGTTATATACATTAATAAAACCTCTTGTGCCTACATAACGGCCGTAATTGTTATAATTAATATATAAGTTACCAACCTGTGCAAGTCCAAATCTGTTATAATCTAATACAATATTTCCTGCTCTAATAATCCTACCATAGTAATCATAATACACTGGCACATCTTCAATCTGTATTACAGCACCATAATCGTCACGTTGTATATATGGAGCATAATCGTAACCAGCGTTAAAACTAATATTTACGTTTGGGCCACCAATTGAAACATGTGTACCTTGTTGTGGGCCTATATATCTAAAGTCGAATTGTCCATCTGGAAAAACAGAAAACTCTACATTACCTTCTGTGAAAATAAAGCTCTCACCATTATAATAGTTAAATGTTGTGGTACTCCTATCTTTCCCTGTGTCTGCACTTGCTGTATATCCTATAAAGAATACCGCAAGTAATGTCATTAAGTTTTTCATAGCTTAGGGTTTTAATGTTACATCTCAATTAAATTGTTTAACTGAGTTGTTAATCTATAAACAATCAGCGTGCCAAAAATGTAAAAACCTAATTACCAGTTGTATATGTGATATTGTGTTAGAGTAGAAGTGTTTAAAGGGCAAAAAAACTATTAAAAACGAAAAACCCCGAATGCTATAAAGCGATTCGAGGTTTTTCTAACTAACCAACCAAAATTATTAATTCAATTATGATGCCAAAATATTAACACCAACTAATTTTCTTTTTCAAAGCTTCTAAATATTCTTTAGAGTAATTTTTTTAATTGAACTGGTTGATTAACAATACTTACGTAAAATATAATTTATTGGTTCTCTACATAATTAGACGAAAAAGAGTCCGAAAAATTACAGAAAATCATACATTTATTTAAACTTTAACTTTTGTTGAAAAATTAAAATCCGTCTTCAAATTGTTGTAGGCTTACTTGTGGTTTTCCATCAATAAATGTGACCTTAAATAAGGCGCCATTATTAGAGTCATTTAACTCTTTATAAGTAGTATCGTTTAAAATTGAATTTACAAATGCTGGCGTTGTATTACTATGACCAACTATTAAAACTGTTTGTCCTTTAGTTTCAGCTTTAAAACTTTTAGAATATAAATCTGTTGCACTATAAATTTTCGGTTCTAAATTTAAATAAGTGGCCAAAGGTGCTGCAGTTTCCCTAGTTCTATTAAAATCTGTAATATATATGGCATTAATGCCTTTGTCTCCTAATCTAGTTTTCCATTCTTGTGCACGCTCTTTACCCATTGCATTTAAATGTGGATTACTATTATTACTGTTGCTTCTGTCTTTTTCTGCGTGTCTTATAAAGTAGTACACCGTATCATCAGATTGATGGGATTGTCCCTTGCAAGCAACTGCTAATAAAAGTATAAGTAAATATTTCATAATTATTGGGGTATAAGCTCTAGTAAGATAAATTGATTAAGTTGCTCTCCTAAGCTATTAAAATTATTGTCTGACACTAAAATTAACGATAAATTTCCGTTCGGCAATTTAGGACCAAACGTAATACCTTCAATATTATCTATACTTTTCTTAGTCAGTTGTTTTTTTACAGATTTAAAATTGAAGAGAAATTCTTTTTCAAGATAAGTAAGTTCATTCTTTTCTAAGATAGTATCGCTTAATGTATTAGTCGCATTATTATTAGTAGCTAATATTAATTGTACCACATTACCGTTTGTGCCATAGCCAGCAGAGTAGCTTCGTTCCAATACCAAAAATTGGTTTTCAGATATTTGTAGCATATCTGTTAATCCATTTACTCCAAATGGTAATAAAGGTAATTTCTGAAGGCGTTCTAATTTATATGGCAATTGTTTAATGGCAATACCATTATCATTAAATAAAGTAAACCTTATTAAAGAGGTTGTATTAAAAACTTTAGGTTCTGGGCCATCCAATTCTAAAGGAAGCTCTGTGGCTACCCAAAATCCTTTACCGAGATGTGCTTTAGTTAACCCTTCAAATACTCCATTGTTTCTAGGTTTTTGAGGACCTTTAGAAGTAAAGTATTCTGGTATTGAAGCAGATTTTATAAACGCACCAGTACTATCTGTGTAAAAGACCATTGGCGTTTTATTATTTGTAATGCTGCCTTCACTGGAAATTATAAATCCATTATCAACTTTTCTTATAGATTCTAAATCCATTAAAGTTTGAGAGTTAATAGCTTTTGGTGCTTTAATAAAATGTTGTTTAGAAAAAACAACAGTATCTATTGTAGTGCCCTTTAATATAATATCTGCTTCATAAAACCTTGGCTTGCTTGGTTGGTCACAAATTAAATAATACGCATTACCATCATAATCTATTCCAGACAGGCCACCTATCTCATTACCATCAATAAACACCTGTTTAGGATAAATATAATCATCTAAATAATTAACCTTATAGGTAGGTGTCTTGCTTACTTTTAAGCTACTGCAAGAATAACTTGTTGATATTAAAAGTATTAAAGCTATTTGTTTAAATTTCATTTGGCAAAAATAACATATTGTTAAGGAAATAATAGGAATTCATTGTGATGAAAAGGTCAATTTCATCGTTAAATTTGAAGTATTACGAACCACAAAAATTGAATTATGAATCAGACTGAATTAGAAGGTAAGTGGAATCAAGTAAAAGGTGATTTTAAACAAAAATATGGTAAAGTAACCGATGACGATACCACTTTTGCCGACGGAAAATTCGACGAGATGCTAGGACGTCTTCAAGAGAAGACAGGTAAAGCAAAAGAAGAATTAAAGAAGGAAATTGCAGAATGGTAATTTAAGATATTAAATTGCTATGAAAAGGAGAAAAGCGCTTCAATTAAGTTTGAAGCGTTTTTTTTTGTTAATACCTTAATCGGTAAACCCCAATATAATTAAGTTGTAATTCAGGTTATAATTGAAGATTATGCTACAATAACATTTCATTAACTAATGTTTGGCATTTATTTGAGATCCTCCTGTGTAATGTGTTCTAATTTCGTTGGTAGTTTAACCAACTACCTCTTACTATGAATTACCAACAACCTAATGAAAGGCTTCAAATTATTAATGGCATGTACAAATTAGTTTCAGAAGACTACGTACATGAATTACAACCTGAACCTAAAACTAAAATTAGACAAGCTTTAAGAAAATCTTCCACAAGAATTAAAAACTCCTTAAGACGACAGCTGGATAAGTGGATGGAATCTTAAAAACTACTTTAATATGTTAACGTTTCATTAATTGTTTAGGGTAATGCTAATTTCTATCTTTAGCAGATAAAATTATCCAAATGAAAATTCAAAATTACGTTACCCTTATTTTAGTATGCTTTGCGTGCTTTCAAATTAGCTGCGCACAAGATAGCGCAGAACCAGTTTATGATGTTTCTGCACATTACAACAAGCAAGAGGTAGATATACCTATGCGCGATGGTGTGACACTGCATACCACAATTTATTCTCCAAAGGATACCTCTAAAAAGTATCCAATGATTATGCAACGTACTCCATACAGTTCAAGACCTTATGGTGAAGGCCAATTTAAATCTAAAATTGGACCAAACGAATATATGATGAAAGATGGTTACATAGTTGTATACCAAGATGTGCGTGGTCGTTGGATGAGTGAAGGAGATTATGATAATATGCGTGCTTATATACCTAATAAGAAAAAAGGTCAAGTAGACGAAGCAAGTGATACCTATGATACGATTGATTGGTTAGTTAAAAATGTAGACAATAATAACGGTAATGTAGGAACTTGGGGAATTTCTTATCCAGGCTTTTATGCTACATATTCATTGTTAGACTCGCATCCAGCTTTAAAAGCGGTTTCTCCTCAAGCCTGTATAGGTGATTTCTTTTTTGATGATTTTCATCATAACGGTGCTTATTTATTAAGTTATTGGAGAGCAACAGCTGTATTCGGATACCAGACAGAACCTACTACAGAGTCTTGGTATGATTTCCCACAATTAGATACCCAAGATCAATATCAGTTCTTTTTAGATAACGGTCCATTAAGTAATTTAGATGAGTACTATAAAGAAGATAATGAGTTTTGGACACAGTTAAAAGAACATCCTAATTATGATGAGTTCTGGAAATCTCGTGGTATCATACAGCACTTAAAAGATATTAAGCCAGCTGTAATGACAGTAGGTGGTTTGTTTGATGCAGAAGATCTTTATGGTCCTTATGAAACCTATAAAAATATTGAAGCTAAGAGTGATAACTTCAACATAATGGTTTTCGGACCTTGGAGTCATGGTGATTGGGCGCGTAACAAAGAACGCCAAGCAATAGGTAATGTATATTTTGGAGATAATATTTCAGACTACTACCAAAAGGATTTAGAAACACCATTCTTTGAGCACTTCCTTAAGAATGATGGTAAAGGCGACGTAAATTTAAGTGAAGCGAGAATATATGATTCTGGAACTAAAGAATGGAAATCTTATGATTCTTGGCCTCCAGAAAATGCTACTAAAAAAACAATGTATTTAGGCAGCTCACAAAAGTTGAACAGCCTGCCAGAAGCAACTCAGGAAACTAAGTTTATTAGTGATGTAAATAAGCCAGTACCATATTCTGAAGATATTAAAATGGTATTTACACCTAGAAAATATATGACAGATGATCAGCGCTTTGCAGCGCGAAGACCAGATGTCTTGGTGTTTGAAACACCAGTAATGACAGAAGATATGACACTTGCAGGAGATATTTTAGCTAAGCTACAAGTGGCAACAACAGGTACTGCTGCAGATTGGGTTGTAAAAGTTATAGATGTTTATCCTGCAGATGCTAAGGATACAGAAGAAACACAAGACCACCTTAAAATGAGTAATTACCATATGATGGTTAGAAGTGAAGTGTTAAGAGGTAGGTTTAGAAACAGTTTTGAGCAACCGGAACCGTTTGTGCCAAACCAAAAAACTCCAGTTACTATAAAGCTACAAGATGTACACCATACCATAAAGAAAGGTCATAAACTACAAATACAGGTACAGAGCACGTGGTTCCCTTATATTGATTTAAATCCGCAGACTTACGTAGACAATATTTTTGAGGCAAAAGCTTCAGACTTTAAGACACAAACACATTCTGTTTTTGGAGATAGTGCAATTGAGTTTTCAATATTAAATTAATTTATGAATAAATATATAATAGGCGCAACGCTAGTCGTTGCGCTTTTCTCTTGCAAACAAAATTCAGAACCTATTTCTGAAGAAACAATAGCAACAGAAAGTAAAAAGGCAAATGATTTTTTTGAAGCCTCATTTAAAGAAGATGTTTCAATTAGCCCTATGCTTCAAACACAATTAGGAGTAAAAACTAATTATGGAGAATGGGATGATTTTTCTAACCAAGCAGAAGCAAAAGAACTTGAGAGAGCAAAAAACAGGTTGGCTTATTTAAATGACAGCCTAAATGTAAACGCTTTAAATAAGGAAACTGCACTTAGCTACACATTATACAAACAAGATTTAGAGCATACTATTGAAGATTATGCGTTTAGATTATACAATTATCCTGTTAATCAAATGCACGGTATGCATGCCGAAATTCCTGCATTCCTTATCAATATGCATAGTATAAACTCTGTTGAAGATGCAGAGGCTTATATTTCTAGGTTAAAAGGTTTAGAAAAAGTATATGCAGACGTTTCTGAAAATTTGAGCATTCGTGAAACTAATGGAATAATGCCTCCAAAGTTTGTTTTTGAGAAAGTTATAGGAGATAGTAAGAATCTAATTAAAGGAAGACCTTTTGAAAAGAGTAACGAAGTAAGTGCGTTAATGGAAGATTTTACGACCAAAGTAAATACACTTTCAATACCTAAGGATGAAAAAGAGGACTTATTAAATAAAGCAGAAAAAGCACTTACAGAACAAGTAAGACCAGCTTTTGAGGGTTTAATTTCTACAATGCAGGACCAACAACAAAGAGCTACAGTTGAAAATGGTGTATGGAAATTCCCTAAAGGAGATCAATTTTATAATTTAGCACTTAAAAGAACTACCACTACTAGTCTCACAGCAAATGAAATACATGAGATTGGATTAAATGAAGTTGCTCGTATACACAAGGAAATGGAGCAAATTATGCAAGATGTAGGTTTTAACGGTACATTGCAGGACTTCTTTAAATTTATGCGTGAAGATGAAAAGTTTTACTATAAAAATACGGTAGAAGATAAGCAAGCTTATAAAGATAAGGCTACAGCAATCATCAATACCATGAAAGGTACCTTAGATAAATTGTTTAATACAAAGCCAAAAGCAGAACTCGTAGTAAAGGCAGTGGAGCCATTTAGAGAAAAAAGTGCAGGTAAAGCCTTTTACCAACAGCCAGCAATAGATGGATCTAGACCTGGCACTTATTATGTTAACCTTTATGATATGAGTGCTATGCCTACCTACCAAATGGAAGCTTTAGCATACCACGAAGGCATACCTGGTCACCACATGCAAATTGCAATATCTCAAGAACTAGAAAACATACCAGCTTTTAGAAAGCATAGTTTTTACACAGCTTATGTAGAAGGTTGGGCATTATATTCAGAATATATACCCAAAGAAGTAGGGTATTATAAAGATCCTTATTCAGATTTTGGTCGTTTAGCCATGGAATTGTGGCGCTCTTGCCGTTTAGTTGTAGATACGGGTATACACGCTAAGAAATGGACACGTGAAGAAGGTATTGAGTATTATAAAAAGAATACACCAAATGCAGAAAGCGACTGTATAAAAATGGTTGAACGTCATATAGTAATGCCTGGCCAAGCAACCGCTTACAAAGTTGGAATGAATAAAATATTAGAATTAAGGAACTTATCTGAGGAAAAGCTAGGAAGCAATTTTGATATTAAAGAGTTTCATGATATTATACTTAAAGACGGTGCATTACCGTTAGATATTCTAACTCAAAAAGTAGAAGCTTGGATAGCCAGCAAATAAATAGCCATACCAATTGTATGGTTCAACCATACATATGATAGGGTTTAAAATGTTGGTATGTAACAGTTTGTATATATTTTTGTAGTGTAAGATTTAAAATAAGAATCTTATTTAGTTAATTTGATTACAATTTAATACAATATAACTCTAACAAATATCATTATTATGAAAAAATTAATTTACACTTTCGCTCTTACAGTATTCGCATTCTCATTCGCAGCTTGTGAAGCAGATGAATTACCACAAGACGTTGACAACGGTGTAGGAGATCAGGTACAAGTACCTGCAGACAGAGAAGATGAAGGACTATAATAGTTTTTACATTTAAAAAAATAAAAAAGCCTTTGAATAATTTTCAAAGGCTTTTTTATTGGTTTTAGATATATTTGAACTCTGTATGAAATATAAATATTACATATATCTAATTTTATTCTTTTTACTCTCTTGTTCTGAGGGATTTGATTTTCATGAAAAGAATTTAGCAGTAAATGATAGCCTTAAATTTTATATTGATGAATACAAAAGACAAGATTTAACTGACCAACAGAAAAACAATATACTGTTAAAAGCTTTTAAATTTGCTGAACAAATAAATTCAGATTCATTAAAAAATAATTACTACAAAAGAATTTCATATCAGTTTTATAAATTAGGTGATACTTCCAACTTTTTAAATGTAAACAATAAAGGGGTTGAGCTTTCTGAAAAAATAAATGATTCCACAACGCTAGCAATTTTATTATGGGATGCTGCAACTTATTATAGAGATAAACAACTCAAAAACAAAGAAGCTTACGAACGTTATTTTAAAGCCAAATCTATATTCGAAGATTTAGGGAATGATTATAATGCTGCTAAAATGTTACTTAACATGGCAATCATTCAAACTAATGTAAGGGATTACATAGGTAGTGAGAATACAACGATTACAGCCATAAATAAATTTGAACCTTTAGGAAAGCAACAGTATTTATATAGCTGTTATAACAATATTGGTATCATTAATAATGAGTTGGAAGAATATCAAGATGCCTTATACTATCACCGCAAAGCTTTAAAAACATTAGATAGGTTTGAAAGTGATCCTACTTTAAAGGCTGTGTCTCTTAATAATATTGGTGTTGTTTATAAAAATAAGGGTAGTTATGATGATGCAATTACATCATTTAATCAAGCCTTAACAGTTGATAGCTTATTCTATAAAAATACGATTCTTTACTCTGCGCTATTAGATAATATTGCCTTCTCTAACTTTAAGAGCGGTAATAATGCAGAGATCCCATACCTTTTTTACAAAGCAAAACAAATAAGAGATAGTATAAAGTTTGATCCTGGTATGATAGAAAGCAGGTTAAATTTATCTGATTACTTTTTGGGAGAAGGAAATTATGATAAGGCGTTAAGTTATGCCAAGGAAGCAAAAAAACTTTCAGAAGAATCAAACTATACAGATGATATACTAGCATCCTTACTCAAGTTGTCTAAATTAGATACGCTTAATGCTAGAGCTTATGCAAATAGGTACATAGTTTTATCAGACAGTTTGCAAGCTCAAGAACGTTTAATGCAAAATAAATTTGCTAGAATTAGATATGAGACAGATGAGTATATAGATAAGAACAATGCGTTAAGCGAGCGAGTTAGAAATATTACTATAAGCTTATTAATTGCATTAGTGGTTTTTGGGTTACTATTCGTTATAAAGAGTCAATTATCTAAAAACAATCAACTTAAGTTAGAACGTGAACAACAGTTAGCAAATGAGCAGATTTATAATTTAATGATAGATCAGCAAAATAAAATTTCTGAAGGAAGAAAACGTGAAAAACAGAGAATTTCTAAAGAACTCCATGATGGTGTTTTAGGAAGTTTATTTGGTACTCGTTTAAGCTTAGGGAGTTTAAATACAAAGCATGATGAAAGTGCAATTAATAACAGGCAAAACTATATAGATAGGTTAAAGGAAATAGAAGAGGAGATACGAAGTATTTCTCATAACCTACAAAGTAAGGTGTTAAAAGAGGAACAGGTTTTTACTTCTTTAATTGAAGAGCTTTTGGAAATACAATCAAAAGCCGGAAACTTTAATTATGCTATACAAACTCAAACCGATTTGGATTGGGATATGATAGATGGTAAGGTTAAAATTAACATTTACAGAATACTACAGGAAGCCATACAGAACATAAATAAATATGCAGATGCTACCGAAGTTTTGCTTACCTTTAATGCCAATCAAAATCACATTAAAGTTACTATTGAGGATGATGGTGTAGGTTTTAATGTTCAGAAAAAATCACAAGGAATTGGTTTGTCAAATATGACATCAAGAGTTAAGGATTTGCAGGGAACAATAAAAATCACTTCAGAACTTTCTAAAGGAACTTTAATAGAGGTTACAGTCCCTAAAACCAATTATTTTGACAAAAAAACGGCTTAAACTCCTTATTGTAGATGATCATCCTATGATTATCGAGGGCTATAAGAATGCTCTCCAAGATATGTCATCAGATGATTATGAACTTATCATAGAATCTGCTCAAGATTGTGATGAAGGTATGGAGAAGATTCAAAACTCTACAACCGGCACACCATACGATATTATATTTTTAGATATACAGCTGCCTCCATCTAAAGATGGCAGAATATTATCTGGCGAAGATTTAGGATTACGAGCAAACAGGTTATCACCGTCTTCTAAGCTTGTGTTCTTAACTATGTTTAATGATAATTACCGTATTCATAGTATTCTTAAAAATGTGAACCCAGACGGCTTCTTAGTAAAGAGTGATGTAAACTCATCTGAGTTGGTAAAGGCTTTTGATACAATAAATAACGATCCTCCATATTATAGTAAATCTGTTAAGCAGTTTATAAGAAATGACATGACAAATAGAAATGTTATAGATGAGCTGGATAGAAAAATATTATTTCATCTTTCTAAAGGTGTTCAAACAAAAGACTTACCAGAATATGTTTCACTTTCTATTAATGCAATAGAAAAGCGAAAGAAATCTTTACGAAAACTGTTTGATATTAGCACAAGAAACGATGTTTCTCTTATCCAAAAAGCTAAAGAACAGGGTTTTCTTTAAAATTTTAATTAAAAAATTAAATAGTATGGTTCAGCCATAACTATGTTAAGGGTAAAATCACTCTTAACACTCAATATCCTCGTATTTTTACATCAGATTAATTGTTAGAGTCTATTTATAGATGAAGTTTAAATAGAGTGGAGAATAAATCCAACTAAGCACATTGGTTAAACAATGTTCGAAATAGGAAATTTATTTTGCCCCAAATTAGGATTTAACTCCACTCTTTTGAACAAAATCCACCTCTTTGAAAACTAAAAGTATTTTAAATGAAATAACATAGCTTACTGTATTTATAGCTACTGTAAATTTCAACTAAATTTTGAAGTACCAATTTTAAGAAAAAATAGAATGCTCCAAATTCTAACAGGCCTCAAGTTGTTGACCGCACTTAACCTGTAAAGATTTATATACTTTAGAGTATATAATACGTGATGTATTAACCAACATAAACACGTTACAATAGCCACTCGGAGCATTCTTTTTTTATTTTCACTACTTTTAAAGAAAACAAGCACACATGCTCATAAAAGTATTTGGTAGTGCAGTCTTTGGCGTAGAGGCTACAACTATCACTGTAGAGGTAAATGTTGACAAAGGCATTGGTTATCATTTAGTAGGTCTTCCAGATAAAGCAATTCAAGAAAGTAGTTATCGTATAGCAGCAGCATTAAAAAATGTAGGCTACAAACTTCCAGGTAAAAAGATCACCTTAAATATGGCTCCTGCAGATATGCGAAAGGAAGGATCTGCGTACGACCTAACTTTAGCATTAGGAATCTTAATCGCATCGTCTCAAATAAAAGCAGAACAAATAGCAAAGTATATTATAATGGGAGAGCTTTCGTTAGATGGCTCTTTACAACCTATAAAAGGCGCATTACCTATAGCTATTAAGGCTAGGGAAGAAGGCTTTGAAGGTTTTATATTACCTAGTCAAAACGCAAAAGAAGCTGCTATTGTAGATGGCCTAAAAGTGTATGGTGTGGATAACATATCTCAAGTAATCGACTTTTTTGATAGAGACATTAAACTTGAGCAGACTATTATTGATACGCGAAAAGAATTTTACAAAATATTGGATCATCCAGAATTCGATTTTGCCGATGTAAAGGGACAAGAATCAATTAAACGCTGTATGGAAATTGCAGCTGCTGGTGGTCATAATATAATTCTTATAGGTCCGCCAGGTTCTGGAAAAACCATGCTATCAAAACGTTTGCCATCTATCTTGCCGCCAATGTCTTTAAAAGAAGCTTTGGAAACAACTAAAATTCATAGTGTTTCTGGTAGAATGAGAGAGCATTCTGGTTTAATGGCAGAGCGACCATTTAGAAGTCCACATCATACTATTAGTGATGTTGCTCTTGTAGGTGGTGGTGCGTACCCACAACCAGGAGAAATTTCTTTATCTCATAATGGTGTATTGTTTTTAGATGAGTTACCAGAATTTAAACGAAGTGTTTTAGAAGTAATGAGGCAGCCTCTTGAAGATAGGGAGGTTACTATCTCGAGAGCTAAATTTACAGTAACCTACCCATCAAGTTTTATGTTGGTTGCCAGTATGAATCCTAGTCCTGGCGGTTATTTTAATGATCCAGATGCGCCGGTAAGTTCTTCTCCAGCAGAAATGCAGCGTTACTTAAGTAAAATTTCCGGACCACTATTAGATAGAATAGACATTCATATTGAAGTTACACCTGTGCCTTTTGAAAAACTAACAGATGCCAGAAAAGCAGAAAGTAGTGTTGAAATAAGAAAACGTGTAACCAAAGCTAGAGAAGTGCAAACTGAGCGTTTTAAAGACCTAGATACTATACATTATAATGCGCAAATGGGAGTACGTCAAATTAGAGAGTATTGCAAACTAGATGAAGCCTCGATGCAGTTATTAAAATCTGCAATGGAGCGTTTAAACCTATCTGCAAGGGCGTACGATCGTATTCTTAAAGTTGCAAGAACTATTGCAGACCTAGAAGCTTCAGACGAGGTTACAGGTACACATATTTCAGAAGCCATACAATACAGAAGTCTTGATCGTGAAGGTTGGTTAGGCTAGCTATTATTTCTTATTTTTAGAACGTAATTTATACACAACTATGAAGCATCTTTGTTCACTAGCATTATTACTTGTAATTTTTAGCTGTAAGAAGTCTACTACAGATTTAAATAATTCAACTTCCGAAACAGATACAACCTCTATTATAGATGATGTTGCTGGTACTCTAGAGGATGAGCCTGTAGTGCTAACGTTGGAGCAAGCTAACAATCTTGCTAACTTACCATTGTCTTGTGTTAATACAGAATATCCAAATAAATTAGGGCAAACCTTGGCAAGTAAAGCAGATATAGCGCAACCTAATGAGCTTCACCCAGCATTTTATGGTTGTTTTGATTGGCATTCATCTGTACATGCGCATTGGTCTATGGTATCTTTGTTAAAACAATTCCCAGACTTAAAAAAAGCGGAAGCTATAAAAGAGACGCTTCAGAGTAACTTATCTAAGGAGAATATTATAGCTGAGGTAGAGTATTTTAAAAAAGAACACAATAAATCTTATGAGCGTACATATGGTTGGGCTTGGGTTTTAAAGCTCTCTGAAGAATTACACACTTGGGAATCTCCTATGGCAAAGGAGTTAGAAGAAAATCTAAAACCGCTTACTAATTTAATTATTGAGCGCTATAAGGAGTTTTTGCCAAAGTTAAATTACCCTATTAGAGTTGGTGAGCATACAAACTCGGCTTTTGGTATTTCATTTGCATTGGATTATGCTAAAGCAACCGAAAATGAAGAGTTTGCAAAGCTCCTGAAAGTAAGGTCTAAAGATTTTTATTTAAATGATAACTCTTGTCCTATAACTTGGGAGCCTAGCGGCTATGATTTTTTATCGCCTTGTCTTGAGGAAATAGATGTTATGAGGCGAGTACTGCCAAAAGAAGCTTTTTTGCTTTGGATGCAAGACTTTATGCCGCAATTATTAAATAAGGATTTTACTTTGGCTGTTGGCGAGGTTTCAGACCGTAAGGATGGTAAACTTGTGCATTTAGACGGTTTAAACTTTAGTAGAGCTTGGGTTTTGTATGGTTTAGCAAAGCAATACCCACAAAAATTTGGGCATTTAAGAGCTTTAGCTAATCAACATGTAAATCATTCGTACCCTAACTTAGTGGGAGATTCTTACGAAGGTGGTCATTGGTTAGGAAGCTTTGCTATATATGCTTTGAATACTTCGAAAATGGAATGAAAAAATTCCTAGATAACATAGGTCCTTCAGTTGTATTAACCGCTGCATTTATTGGTCCTGGCACAATTACAGTATGTACATTGGCTGGTGTTAATTTTGGATTTTCATTATTATGGGCTTTATTAATAGCAATTTTCACGTGTATTATATTACAAGGTATGACTACACGGTTAGGGATAGTTACGCAACGTGGTTTATCTGATGTAATAAAAGATCAACTCAAGTCTCCTTATGTAAAATGGCCTGTTATAGTCCTCATTTTTTCTGCAATAGTAATAGGAAATGCAGCTTATGAGGCTGGTAATATTAGTGGTGCTTCACTAGGGTTACAAGGTATTTTTCCTTCCTTAGTTTCAGATAGCTTTAATAAAGGAGCTTTACTTATAGGTATCATAGCTTTTGTATTGCTTTATTTCGGAAACAATAAGCTGTTGGAGCGCACCTTAATTGCGTTGGTGGTAATTATGAGTATTTCATTTATTATCGCTATGGTAATTACAGGACCTAATCTTATTGATGTTTTAAAAGGGCTTTTAGTGCCAAATTTAACTTCAGACAATATTTTAACTGTTGTCGCTTTGTTGGGCACCACTGTAGTACCTTATAATATCTTTTTACACACTTCTTTAGTTTCAGAAAAATGGAAAGACACAACATCGCTTTCTTGGGCTAGAAAAGAATTAATTGTAGCCGTCTTGGTTGGTGGCGTGGTTTCTATGTCTATATTAATTTGCGCAGCATCTTCAGGGCTTACAAAGGTAAATGCAGTGACAGATTTAGCAGAAGGCCTAGCGCCTTTATTTTCAAGCTTTGCATCATTAGTTGTAAATATTGGTTTAATTGCTGCAGGTATAACATCTGCAATTACTGCACCGCTTGCGGCAGCCTACGTAGCAAAAGGTTGTTTTGGTTGGGAAAAAGCACAAACATCCTATAAGTTTAGATTGGTCTGGATGTTTATTTTGCTTACAGGTATATTTTGTTCGTCATTAAAGATAAATCCTATCGAAATTATAAAGTTTGCACAAATAACCAATGGTATAGTGCTTCCGTTGGTAGCCATTCTCTTATTATGGTTGGTAAATAATAAATCTTTATTGGGATCTTATAGAAATAATGCTTTACAGAATATTTTAGGGGTATTAATAGTAGGATTAACTGTTGTTTTGGGAGTTAAGTCTATACTTAAAGTTATTGAGGTGTTATGAAAACAATAGATATTAATTGTGACTTGGGAGAAGGTGGTTTGTATGATCATAAACTTATGCCATTAATTACGTCTTGCAGTATTGCATGTGGAGGTCATTTTGGTAATATAGATACTATGAACTCTGCTGTAGTTTTGGCCAAGCAACATCAGGTTAAAATTGGAGCACATCCTTCTTATCCAGATCATCAAAATTTTGGTCGGGTATCACTTAAAGACATGCCAAAGCAAGACCTTAAAGACTCTCTCCTAAATCAGCTCCATACATTAAATGATATTGCTAGTTTTCACAACTATCCATTAACTCATATAAAACCTCACGGAGCACTTTACAATGATGCTAATGTGGATGAGCCAATAGCAAAGTTAATTATTGAAACAGTCCAAGAGTTTAACTCTGAAATTCCAATTTTTGTTGCACCAGAATCTATTATATCAAAAATAGTTAAGGGAAAAATTGATATGATTACAGAAGGTTTCGCAGATAGATCTTATAATACAGATTATACTTTAAAATCAAGAAAATTAGATGGTGCAGTTTTAAAATTGAAAGAAGAGGTGTTGCGTCATGTATTGCAAATTTTAAAATACAATAGAGTAGAAGTGTCAAAAGATTCATTTATTCCAATTACAATTGAAACGCTTTGTATGCATAGTGATACTGAAAACTCAGTTAAGTTACTTGATGATTTGCATAAATTTCTAATAGAAAATTCAATTAAAATTGAACCTTATGGGCATTGAAAATATTCTTATAAAACAGTATTCTCAACGTTCAATATTACTTACTTTTGAACAACCTGCAGATGAAAACCTGCTTAAAAAGCTTGTTAGATGTAGGCAAATTATCAATGAAAAATATTTTAAATCTATACTTTATATAAATTTAGGATATAACTCATTATTAATAAATTATGTATCGACTATAGATAAGTTCTATAGTCTTAAAAATACGCTTTTAGAGCTAATAAGTGAAGCTAAGCTTAGTGGTGCCTCACAACAACATAAGATTTTGTTGCCAGTATGTTATGATGAGAGTTTTGGACTAGATTTAGAAGAGCTTTCAGAACACACAAATTTGTCTATTAAGGAAATTATTAAGCGACATTCTTCTACTGAGTATTTGATTTGCTTTTTAGGTTTTTTACCAGGCTTTCCTTACTTACTAAATTTAGACAGCTCTTTATATTGCCCTAGAAAATCTTCTCCTAGGCAAAACGTGTTAAAAGGTTCAGTAGGTATTGCAGGACAACAAACCGGAATTTATCCACAAGAATCTCCTGGCGGTTGGCAAATTATAGGGAACTGCCCAATAAGTATATTTGGGAATTATTGGCAAAATTACTCTCCATTTTCTATCGGTGATAAATTACAGTTTTACAGTGTAAGTTTAGATGAATATCATCAAATAAAACACGATTTTGAGACGCATAATTTTAATCTTAAAAAAGAAAAAGTTGGCTAAACTAAGTGTTATTTCATCTGGTATTTATAGTTCTATTCAGGATTTAGGACGTTATAATTTTACACATTTAGGCGTCCCAATAAGTGGTGTTTTAGATACATATTCTGCTCAATTTGCAAACTTACTTTTAGGTAATACAGCAACAGATGCTGTAATCGAAATAACCTTTTCTGGTGCTACTTTTTTATTTAACGCACCAACTCAAATTGTAATTTCAGGAGCAAGAACAACCGTTAAAGTAAATGATAAGAGTTTTAATCAAGATCAAGTAATTTCAGTAAAAAAGAATGATGTCTTAAAAATTGGCAAATGTACATTGGGGTTTAGAACTTACTTAGCTATTAAAGATGGTTTCAAAACCAAGGAGTTTTTAGGTAGTCGTAGTTTTTATAAACCTGTTAGTGAATTGTCAACGTTAAGTGACAATGATGAGTTAGAATATAACGATTATACAACTCAAGAGACTGTACAACAATCTTCTGTTAAGTTTCAAGAATCTTATTTGTCTAAAACAACTATAAAAGTTTATAAAGGTGTAGAGTTTGATTTGCTTACAGATAGCGTTAAAGCGAAGTTAGTTAATCAATTAACTATAAGTGCTGCAAGTAACAGAATGGCATATCAATTTGATGAAACAATACAATGTTCTGTTTCAGATATTTTAACGGGACCTGTTTTACCCGGAACAGTGCAGCTTACACCAAGTGGAAAATTAATTGTGCTAATGAGAGATTGTCAAACTACTGGTGGTTATGCTAGAGTATTGCAAGTATCTGAAAATGGATTAAATTGCTTAGCTCAAAAGCCCTTAGGTAGTAAGATAAAGTTTCAGATTGTAGACTTTTAACTTACTTATGTCCATTTTAATACACTTTTAATCCATTTTAATTTATTCTTGTAAGGTGCGTATTTTAAAGGGATGTCTATCCAAGTTCCTCTTTTAACTACAGATTTTTTGTGAGAAAATGTTTCAAAAGAACGCTTGCCGTGATAAGCTCCCATACCACTTTGACCAACGCCTCCAAAGGGTAAATTTTTATTTACAAAGTGAACAATGCTGTCATTTTTAACACCACCACCAAAACTATATTTTTTTAATAATTTATCAGCAAAAGCTTTTTGTTCTGCAAAGACATAAAACGATAAGGGTTTGTGGTAATGAGATACATACTTGTGTATATCTTCTTCTGTAGTATAAGATATAATAGGAAGTATAGGACCAAAAATTTCAGTCTCCATAGCATTACTGTTCAATGCTGGTTCATCTAAAAGTGTAGGACTAATGTATAAATCTTCTTCATTGGTTGTGCCACCACAAATTAGTTTTGAGTCTTTAAGCATCTTGCTAAGACGCTCAAAGTTTCCTTTGTGGCTAATTCTAGCAAAATCTGGAGATTGCTCTGGATCACTGCCATAAAACGCTTCAATTTCTTTTTTAAGTGCCGTAACTAATACTTTTTTAATACTTGTATGTACTAAAATATAGTCTGGAGCAATACAGGTTTGGCCTGCGTTAATAAATTTACCCCAAACCAATCGCCTTGCTGTCGTTGCTATCTTAGCACTTTCATGAACTATGCAGGGATTTTTACCACCTAACTCTAAAGTGACAGGTGTTAAATGCTCTGCACAAGCTTTAGCAACAATAGTTCCTACTCTAACACTACCAGTAAAAAATACATAATCCCAAACTTTAGAAAGTAATTCTTGTGATACATCTTTATCGCCTTGTACAACAGTTACGTGCCCTTTATCAAACACTTTAGCTATAATACTAGAAAGAATATTAGCAGTATGTAGTGTAAGTTCGCTAGGCTTTAAGATAACGGTGTTTCCTGCAGCAACAGCACCAATTAATGGCGCAATGGCTAGTTGAAAAGGATAATTCCAAGGTGAGATAACTAATGTGTTGCCATATGGCTCTTTATAAATATAAGCTGAAGACGGAAAGTTAAGTAGGGAAGATGTTACCTTTTCTGTTTTACTCCAAGATTTTAAATTACTTATAAATTCATCTAGCTCTTTTAGTATGATAGAGGTTTCAGTAATTACTGCTTCAAAATATGGCTTTTTAAAATCTAAGTGTAACGCTTCACAGATGGCGTTTTCTTGAGCAGTTATTTCTTTGCGCAACTTCTTTAATGCAGCTAACCTGAAGGAAATAGGAAGTGTTGCTCCAGTTTTAAAATACTGTTTTTGTGCGTCTACAACGTTGGTAATATTCATATATTAAATTTAGTAAAGAGAATCTCTCATCTTAAACCTTAAGATTTCATTATATGTGAATTGCTCTACATTATCATTAGTTTGCATTAACAGCATAATATTTTCTGCAAATCGATTAATATCGTTCTCAGAAAGTACAGGTCTTATAAAGTTAATATCAGCTTCAAATTTATTCTTAGAATAATGTCTTTGTAATGCATCTTTTCGCATTTGTTTTGTAATTATAATATCTTTAATCTGCGTATTAAGTTTGAGATCACTAGTAATAGTCTCCACCAATTCATCTTCAGGATTACTATAAATTTTTATAGCACTAAGAGGTAATTCTAATCCTAATATTTCACGATTAGAAGCTATTTTAGCACCGCTATTTGTGGTTCTCCAATTATTCCAATTTGCCTCTAAGCCACCAATTGGTATAATGCTTACCCACATTTTAAATGAAGATGGTATGTAGTTATTATCTAAAATCCAAAGATAGCTGTCACCAGGTGTTGTACCTCCAGAAGTGTAAGTAACTAAAAGTGCTTTGTTGCCGTTATCTAATGTAATAACCTGTCTGCTTGTTCCTTCATCAAATATTTTAAAAGGTGCCAACACCCAAAACGAATCGTTATTAAAGTGCTTTAGTGCTCTTTTTATAACACTCTCCCGCTCTTCACCTTGAATGGTGAGGCCATTTTTAAAAACATTACTTTGTGAAGTGTCTATTAAATTGAGATTTACTTTATAATCTTCCCAAGTGCATATTGCTAACTGTGCTCTTTTGTCAAGTTTATAGGATGTTTTTCTAAAACTCCACTCTACGTATCTAGCTTCCAGGTAGTCTGGTTCATTTACAGCATTTAAAACCTTACACGCTAATGCATCTGCCTCTTTTCCACTTTTACCCTTAGGAAGTGGCTCATTGTATAATGCATAAATTATAGCAAAGCCAATAATTAGCAAGACTATTATTATACCTATAAACTTGAGTAAGACACTGAAGAATTTTCGCATGACTTATAGAATTTCTGTATTTTAGAAGCTTAAAGATAATGACAAATGAGTAAACAAATTTTAGGAATAGGTAGTAGAATTAATCACGAAGAATTAGGCTTTGGTGTTGTTACCAATGTAGATGCATCTCAATATTGGGTTACTTTTCAAAACGATGGTGTTGAGACCATTCCGTTAGATGATAACTTTGAGGTAATTGAAGCTATAGAAGACGAGTTAGATACTGTAAGTTTTTACGAGGTAGAACGAAGCTTAAGGTCTATTTTAAAACAGTACAGTGATGTTTCTGAAATAGTGCCTATTGCAGATAAGTATAAAAAAGGTACAATGACCTTATATCCTGAAGACCGTACAATGTCCTCAAAAGACATTCCTATTAGTACATTCTTTCATAAAATAGTCTTGTTAAGAGATAGGCTGAGAGTTATGGAACAAAAGATTAACGCCCATAAAGGTTTAGATGACCAAGATAAGGTAGACTTGCAACAATATATTACAAGAATTTACGGAAGCCTTACCACGTTTAATGTACTGTTTAAAAATAAAAGTCAGCATTTTAAAGGAGAAGGAAAAAGCTAGAAACCAGCATAGTGTCACTAAGATTAAAACTTTGAGACTAAATATTTTGTAACATTTTATTTAAGCTACGTACTTATAAATGTAATCAATCAAAAAACAATCATTTTATGAATGCACATGAAATAGACTACCATATTTACGGTGAAGAAATGCAATATGTCGAAATAGAGTTAGACCCTCAAGAAGGTGTAATTGCAGAAGCCGGTAGTTTTATGATGATGGATAGCGGTATTAAAATGGATACCATTTTCGGTGATGGCTCTGAACAAAACAAAGGATTTTTAAAAAGTATTTTGGGAGCAGGAAAGCGCCTACTTACTGGAGAAAGTCTTTTTATGACTGCTTTTTATCATGCAGAAACTGCTGGAAAAAAACGCTTAAGTTTTGCATCTCCTTATCCCGGAAAAATATTACCTATAGACCTTAGCCGTTTTGGCAATAAATTTATTTGCCAGAAAGATGCATTCTTATGTGCGGCTAAAGGTGTTAGTGTAGGAGTGGAGTTTAGTAAAAAACTAGGAAGAGGATTTTTTGGTGGCGAAGGTTTTATTATGCAAAAATTAGAAGGTGTTGGTATGGCCTTTGTCCACGCAGGAGGAACTACTGCTCAAAAAGAACTAGCGCCAGGAGAAACTCTTAAGGTAGATACAGGTTGTATTATTGGCTTTACTAAAGATGTAAATTACGATGTCGAGTTTGTAGGCGGAATAAAAAACTCATTATTTGGTGGCGAAGGTTTATTTTTTGCAACACTTACAGGTCCTGGAACTGTGTATGTACAATCTTTACCATTTAGTAGGCTTGCAAGTAGAGTATGGGCTGCAGCACCACAAGGTGGCGGTAAAGATAAAGGAGAAGGAAGTATACTTGGTGGTTTAGGTAACTTGATAGATGGTGACAACAGATTTTAAGTATTCAATTTATTAACAATCGTTTACAATGTAATTTTTTTGTACTATATTTAAGTAATCTAAATAAGACGCCTATAAAAAACCACTACCTACCTAACTAAAAACTAATGTATTATGGCGAGAGCTATGTTTGAATACACTAAAACAATCCTTAATAAGGTTAGTTTTGATGTACAGTTGTTCTGCAAGGAAGTTCAGAAGGCAATTAAAAGGCTGTTACCTCATGAGATTGAGGAATTAAAATTATTTATAGAAGGACTTACCAAGGACAATCCAAATTTAAATCAGTGTTTGATTTATCTTACACCATAAAAAAATCCCGCATAATGCGGGATTTTTTTATGGTGTATAAAAGAGCAAAATCTTATTTAGATATAGGACTTATTATCTGAACATTTTGAAATGTAATTGCACCTTTTACAACACCTGCAATTACAGATTGTAATGCTTCAATTATTTGCATTTTAAGTTCACTCTTATGATATATAATACTTACCTCTCTAGCCGGAATAGGATCTGTGAACATTCTTAAATGAGACTTGTCTTGGTCCCTTAAATCTAAAGTATGTAGGTAAGGCAATAACGTCATACCCAAACCTTCATTAGAAAGTTTTATTAACGTTTCAAAACTACCGCTTTGTAAGCTAAAACGGTCTTCCTCATACCTATCTGCCATCTTACACAGGTTTAAAATACCATCCTTAAAACAATGACCATCTTGTAATAATAAGATATCTTCAACATCTAAATCTGTAGGATCAATTTTAGTTTTTCCCTGTAATCTATGGTTGTTAGGAACATAACCTACAAATGGTTCAAAGTATAAAACTCGTTCCTTAATTTCTTCATCTTCTAATGGTGTTGCAGCTATTGCAGCATCTATATGTCCTTCTTTTAATTGCTCAATTATAGCTTCTGTATGCAACTCTTCAATAGAGAGTTTTACTTTAGGATATTTCTTAGTAAAATTGCTAAGGAACATAGGTAATAGTGTAGGCATAATTGTAGGAATTACCCCAATTTTAAATTCGCCGCCAATGTAACCTTTTTGTTGGTCTACAATATCTTTAATACGATCACTCTCATTAACTATATTTCTAGCTTGAGCTACGATCTTTCTTCCCACATCGGTTAATTCGATTGGTTTTTTACCTCTGTCAAAAATTTGAATATCCAGTTCATCTTCAAGCTTTTGTATTTGCATACTCAACGTTGGTTGTGTTACAAATACTTTTTGTGCAGCTTTTGTGAAGTTTTGATGTTCTGCAACAGCAAGCACATAATTAAGTTGGGTAATTGTCATAATGATTGTTATAGACTTCAAAAATAAGAAAGCTATCAATAATACTTATGAAAAGCTATGTTAAGATTGGTGTTTTTCTATAGAAATAAATCAATTATAACAACAAATTTAAAATCGAATTGCAATTGATTGATTCTCTTCTCCAACAATAAACTTAGAATCTGACCAAACTGGAGGACCAAAAGACATGTCGTTGTTAGATGCGCCATAACTTTCTTTAGGCATTCCGTTTGTATTAAAATCCATAGTCCCATTTTCATTTTCATCATGAATAGCTAAAACAGCATATTCACCTTTAGCAATACCAGTAAACGTAGCTTTAATGTGACCATCTACAATCTTAGCTTGAAGCGATTTTACAGGCTTTAATTTCATAAAAGTGTCTTCACTATGAAGCGCAACTAAAACCACACCATTGTCATTTTTAACGTTGTTAATAGTAACTTCTAAATTGGTAGTTTCGTTTTGAGCAGAACAAATATTTCCGAATACTAGTAATACAATAGCAAATGCAAGAGTTTTCATGAGTTGTTTTTTTAAATTATACCTGTAAATTTATAGTTTGCATTTTCATTGTTACATTTAAAATAACTCAGTTGTAAAATTTAAGGACTCAACTGTATATTTGGTTAGACAAGTATTAAATTAAGCAATAGGACTATCCATTAATTTAAGATAGTTTTTTGTATTTGAGTTAAATGCGTTAAATGTTTTCTAAAGCCATTAAATATTATGGTTTGTATTATAATCTAAGTTAATTTTATAGCAAACTTATTACCCCAAATGAAATTATTAATTACAGGCGCTACAGGATTAATCGGAACACATGTTACAGCCGTTTGTCATGAGCGTGGTTATACTGTAAATTATCTTACAACAGATAAGGACAAAATTGAAAATAAGCCTAACTATAAGGGATTTTACTGGAATCCTAGGGAAGGTGAAATAGATGTTTCTTGTTTTGAAGGTGTAGACGCTATAATTAACTTAGTTGGGGCCAATATTGCAAAGCGTTGGACAGAGTCTTACAAAAAAGTGATTATAAAAAGTAGAACTGAAACTGCAGAACTTCTTTTAAAATCTTTATCTCAGCGTGAGCATAACGTTAAGCATATTGTGTCGGCTAGTGGTATAAGTATTTATCCAAGTTCTCTCACCAAATTTTATACAGAAGAGCATAAAGAAGTTGATGATACTTTTATTGCAGATGTTGTTGTTAAATGGGAAGCTGCTATTGATGCTTTTGAAACCATAGGTATAGATGTAGCAAAACTGAGAATAGGGTTAGTATTAGCCGAAGAAGATGGTGCATTGCCTAAATTAGCACAGCCTGTTAAACTTGGTGTTGGTGCTCCTCTTGGTAGTGGGAAACAGTGGCAATCTTGGATTCATATAGACGATTTAGCGAGAATGTTTGTACACGTTGTAGACCAACATTTAGATGGTGTTTATAATGCAGCTACATCTAAACCACAGACAAATAAGGAGATTACACAGTATATTGCAGAAACCCTTAACAAACCACTTTGGCTACCAAATATTCCAAAACCTGTTATAAAATTAATGTTGGGTGAAATGGCTACCGTAGTTTTAGGCAGCCAAATGGCTAGCAATCACAAAATAGCTTCAACTGGTTTTGTTTATGAATACCATCACATTAAATTAGCTCTGGAAGACTTACTTAAAAATTAGTGTCTGCCTTTTAGTACAGCCTCGATATCCTTTAAGCTAAATCCTTTAGCTTTTAAGAGAATTAAATAGTGGAATAATAAATCTGCGCTTTCATTTAGAAATAAGTCGTCGTTATCATCTTTGGCTTCAATTACCGTTTCAACAGCTTCTTCGCCTACTTTTTGAGCTATCTTATTTATACCTTCATCAAATAATGAAACCACATAACTCTTAGCATCTTTACCACGTTGTTCTGGAGCAACTTCTGAAATTTCTTTACGTTCACTTATTATAGTTTCTAATTCTGAAAGAAATCCAAAATTCTGAACATTCTTCTCATTCCAGCAAGTATCATTTCCTTTATGGCACGTTGGCCCTTTAGGTTTTGCCTGAATTAACAATGCATCTTGATCACAATCTACTTTAATAGAAACCAATTCTAAAACATTACCACTTTCTTCGCCTTTTGTCCAAAGACGTTGTTTGCTTCGGCTAAAAAAAGTAACCTGCTTTAGTTCTTGTGTCTTTAATACTGCTTCATCATTCATATAACCAAGCATTAACACATTCTTAGTTTCAGAATCTTGTATAATTGCTGGAACCAAACCGTTTGTATATTTATCAAAATTAATTGTCATAGTTTCTTCTATCTTTAGTCGTCTTACTTACTTTATTTTAAAATTTAGAGTCTTACAGCAATATTATCGGCCTGTAAGGCTTTCTTTAAATCAACAATTTCAATCTCTTTAAAGTGAAATACGCTTGCTGCTAATGCTGCATCACTTTTCCCTAAGTGAAAGGTGTCTTTAAAATGCTGAATACTTCCTGCACCACCAGATGCAATAATAGGTATAGTTAATTCTTCTGAAAGCTTACGTAACGCTTCATTAGCAAAACCATCTTTTGTACCATCGTTATTCATTGAGGTAAATAAAATCTCACCAGCACCGCGCTGTTCTACCTCTTTAGCCCAAGTAAATAAATTGAGTTCTGTAGGTACTTTACCACCAACTAGGTGCACCATCCATTCGCCATTAACTTGTTTAGCATCAATAGCTACTGTTACACATTGACTCCCAAATTTAGCCGATAAGTCATTTATTAACTGCGGATTTTTAACTGCCGATGAATTAATTGAAACTTTATCTGCGCCATTTTGAAGCAGGATATCTACATCTTCAACACTTGAGATGCCACCACCAACAGTAAAAGGTATATTTACTTGTTCTGCAACTTGAAGGACAAGCTTAGCCAATGTTTTTCGTTTTTCTTCTGTAGCAGAAATATCTAGAAATACCAATTCATCTGCACCTTCAATAGCATAGCGTTTCGCGAGCTCAACAGGATCTCCGGCATCTCGTAGCCCAACAAAATTAACACCTTTTACAGTGCGGCCATCTTTTATATCTAAGCAAGGAATTATTCGTTTTGTTAACAAGGGATTAGGTTTTAAAGATTAGGAATTTGCCTCTTCTAATTTCTTAATTTGAATTTAAAATGAAGGATTCAAGTTGCTTTAAAGAGATTCTATTCTCATAAATTGCTTTACCAATTATAGTGCCCTCACAACCAATTTCGGCTAATTTTGGAAGTTCATCAAATGTTGAGATTCCTCCTGACGCTATGAGTTTAAGATCATTTTCGGTTTCATTTAAAATACGCTTATATAAATTAAATGCTGGTCCTTCAAGCATACCATCTTTAGAAATATCTGTACAAATTACATAGGCTATGCCTTTATTTTGATACTCATTTATAAAAGGAATTAAAGCTTTGTCACTTTCTTCTAACCAGCCAGAAACTGCAATCTTTTCATCCATGGCATCTGCACCTAAAATAATTTTATCTGCACCGTAGGTATTTATCCAAGACGAAAATGTTTCAGGGTTTTTAACGGCAATACTACCTCCAGTAATTTGTTTTGCACCACTTTCAAAAGCAATTCTCAAATCGTCATCGGTTTTTAGACCACCACCAAAATCAATCTGTAAAGAGGTGTTTGTGGCAATATTTTCTAAAACTTTGTGATTAACAATATGCTTAGATTTTGCACCATCTAAATCTACCAAATGCAAATATTTAATGCCGTGATCCTCAAATCGTTTTGCCATGTCTAAAGGATCTTCACTGTAAATTTTTTTAGTAGAGTAGTCGCCTTTACTCAATCTTACGCATTTACCTTCTATAATATCTATTGCTGGAATAATTCGCATATGCTATAGGTTTAAGAAATTTTTTAAAAGTTGTTCTCCGTCATTACTACTTTTTTCAGGGTGAAATTGCACACCATAAAAATTGTCTTTTTGTAAAGCAGAACTATATTGTATTTGATATTCGCTTGTTGAAATAGTTTCAGTAGAAATAGGAGCGTAGTAGCTATGTACTAAATACATAAAACTATGCTCTGAAACTTGTTGAAATAACTCAGATTTTAAATTGGTAATTGTATTCCACCCAATTTGGGGCACTTTTACTAAGGTTGAATCGAATTTTAAAACATCAACATCAAAAATACCAAGACCTTCTGTTTGTCCTTCTTCAGTATAATTACACATTAACTGCATACCTAGACAGATTCCCAAGACAGGTTGTTTTAATGTAGGTATTAGTTTGTGCAAACCAGTTTCTTTCAGCTTCTTCATTGCAGAACTTGCTTCACCAACACCAGGAAATATAACCTTGTCGGCTTTTTTAATCGTTTCGGTATCATTAGACAAAATCGCCTCAACACCTAGACGTTTAAATGCAAACTGAAGGCTTTTTATATTGCCTGCACCATAATTAATTATTACTAGTTTCATAATAAGTAAGAAGTATGAAGTGAAAGGTTTGAGGTTATTATTTTTGAATACATAGTATATCTATATTGTTTGTGCAGTTTTCATTGAATTAGCTATTAAAGCAGTAAGCTCGATAGATCTTTTTACTTACAGCTTTTAACTTTAAAGAACACCTTTAGTACTAGGCAACACCATCTTTTCTACATCACGTTTTACTGCCATTTTAATACTTTTTGCAAATGCCTTAAAAATAGCTTCAATTTTATGATGTTCATTCTGGCCTTCTGCCTTTATGTTAAGGTTAGCTTTTGCACCATCACTAAAGCTTTTAAAGAAATGTATAAACATTTCGGTTGGCATATCACCAACGTGCTCTCTGTTGAACTCTGCGTCCCAAACAAGCCAGTTTCTACCTCCAAAATCTATGGCAACTTGTGCTAAACAATCATCCATAGGTAAACAGAATCCATAACGCTCAATACCCATTTTGTTACCTAATGCATTGGCAAATACTTCGCCTAAAGCAATGGCTGTATCTTCAATTGTATGGTGTTCATCTACTTCTAAATCGCCATCTACTTTTATATCTAAATCCATAGCACCGTGTCGAGCTAATTGATCTAACATATGATCGAAAAACTTTAGACCTGTATCTATATTACTATTTCCTTTTCCATCAAGATTAAGTGTTATGTTAATCTTAGTTTCGTTGGTGTTTCTAGTAATTTCATAGGTTCTGTTTTTTAATTTTAAAAACTCGTATATACGTTCCCAATCATTAGTTTCAATAGCAATATGTTGCTCCAATTCTTTTTCTGAAGTTGATATTTCGCCTGTTCCTAAATTGGTGTCGTCGTTTATAAAAATGCCTTTAGAACCTAAGTTTTTAGCAAGCTCCATATCTGTAAGCCTATCACCTATGACAAAGGAGTTTTCTAAATCATAGTCTTCAGAAAAATACTCAGTAAGTAATCCTGTTCCTGGTTTTCTGGTATCTTTATTTTCGTGCGGAAACGTACGGTCTAAAAAGACTTTATTAAAGGTGACGCCTTCATTTTCAAAAGATGTCATAATAAAATTATGGACAGGCCAGAAGGTGTCTTCCGGAAACACATCTGTTCCTAAACCATCTTGATTAGTGATCATAACCAATTCGTAATCTAGTTCCTTAGCTATTTTTCCTAAAAATGTAAATGCTTTAGGGTAAAATATCATTTTCTCAAACGCGTCAATTTGCTCATCTACAGTTTCTTTAATGATTGTGCCGTCTCTGTCTATGAATAGTACTTTTTTCATATTCTGAAATTTTCACCCTGAACTTGATTCAGGGTCTTTTTAAACTTAACTGAGTGGTTTTTGAATACTTGTTTCAGTTAATATTATTAATTTTTAAATATCAATTGTTTTTAATTCTGGATTTACTGATTTTACTAAATTTCATTTCCAGTCTTTATGCCAATTTTTTAATTGCTTCTCTCTTTGTTTTGCTTGTTTTTTAATGTCAAACTTTTCATAATAAACTAAGTCGTGAACATTATACATTTTTGTAAAAACTGCACCTGTCCCTTTTTTATGCTTTTCTAACCTTACTTTTAAATTTTCAGTGTAACCAATATACAATACACCTCTGTTTTTGTTTGAAAGTATATAGCAGTAATAGATTTTCACTTCATCATTCATAACTAATTTAGTAGGTTGTATTCAAAAGTTCCTGAAACCAGTTCAGGATTTCGAAATTGATTTCAAAGTTGTAATCAATTTCTCATTTTCAGAAGCTGTACCAACCGTAAATCGTAATGTGTTTTCACAAAGTGGTTGGGTACTTCTATTACGTATTACAATTCCGTTTTCAATAAGTTGCTTGTAGCGTTTATTAGCATCATCAACCTTCACCAGAATAAAATTTGCATCTGTTTTATAACTATGATTTATAAAGTTAATTGTGTTCAATTGGTTCATAAGCTTTTCTCTTTCAGAGATTAGTTTTGTTATTTCTAGTTGAACATTTTCTTCTTCTAAAATTCGTTTTAAAGCCACTTGCTGCGTTAATACGTTAACATTATATGGTGGTTTTATTTTGTTTAGAATAGAAATGATTTCTTTAGAAGCAAAGCACATACCCAACCTAATTCCTGCCATACCATAAGCTTTAGATAAAGTTTGAGTCACAATTAAATTTTGAAATTCTTGTAATCGCGTCGTCCAACTTTCAGCTTCAGCAAAATCTATATAAGCTTCGTCTATTACTATAATACCATTAAAGCTACTTAAGATTGTTTCAATAGCTTTTGAAGCGATTAAGTTTCCAGTCGGATTATTAGGAGAGCAGATGAAGATAAGTTTTGTATTTGCATCTACTTCAGCCAAAATAGCATTAACATCTAACTGAAAATCATCTACAAGTAACACCTCTTTATTTTCTATTGCATTGGTATTTGCCAACACCTTATACATACCGTAAGTAGGTGGCAATGTGATGATGTTATCCCGATTTGGTTCACAAAATGCTCTAAAGATTAAATCTAAAACTTCATCGCTACCATTACCTAATAGAATCTGATTTATAGGAACACGTTTTACAGAAGATAGCTGAGTCTTCAAATTTAATTGTTGTGGGTCTGGATACCTATTTACTTTGGTCTCAAAGGGATTCTCATTGGCATCTAAAAATACCATATCATCTTCAAAATCTGTAAACTCATCTCGAGCAGAAGAGTAGGCACTCATCGCTTTTATATTCTCTCGAACTAAGGTATCTAAGTTAAAATCTTTATTCATTGTCTAGAGATTTTAAACGTAATGTTACCGCATTTTTGTGTGCCTGTAAGCCTTCTGCTTCTGCCATAAGCTCAATAGCATTACCAATGTTTTGGATACCGGTTTTAGAAATTTCCTGAAACGTCATACTCTTCATAAAACTGTCTAGGTTTACACCACTATATTGTTTGGCGTAACCATTTGTAGGTAACGTATGATTGGTGCCACTTGCGTAATCTCCTGCACTTTCTGGTGTGTAATTTCCAATAAATACTGAGCCTGCATTTTGAATACCATTTACAAAAAAGTCATTGTCTTTTGTACATACTATAAAGTGCTCTGGACCATAAGTGTTAATGAGATCTAATGCTTCTACATTATCTTTAACTAAGATAGATTTTGAATGTTTTATAGCAACTTCTGCAATATCTTTTCTTGGGAGTTCTTTAAGTTGATTTGATATTTCTGCCTCGACATCTTTTATAAGATCCATAGAGGTACTCACCAAAATAACCTGGCTGTCTTTGCCGTGCTCTGCTTGGCTTAATAAGTCTGAAGCTACAAAAGCAGCATTTGCAGTATCATCTGCAACAACTAACAATTCACTTGGGCCTGCAGGCATATCTATAGCTACATTAAATTTGGTAGCCAATTGTTTAGCGACTGTTACAAATTGATTTCCTGGACCAAATATTTTATAAACTTTTGAGATAGACTCTGTACCGAATGTCATACCTGCAATAGCTTGAATGCCACCAACTTTATAAATTTTAGAAATGCCACAAAGATTTGCGGTGTATAAAATAGCGGGATTAATCTTTCCTTTTTTATCTGGTGGCGTGCACAGCACAATCTCCTCACAACCTGCAATTAAGGCAGGAACAGCCAACATTAAAATGGTTGAAAAGAGTGGTGCTGTACCACCAGGAATATATAAGCCTACTTTTTGAATAGGTCTTTTTTCTTGCCAACAACGTACACCTTGCGTGGTTTCAACTTCTATTTTTTGGGTACGCTGTGCTTTGTGAAATAACTCTATGTTAGACTTTGCCAATGTAATGGCTTGTTTTAACTCTTCTGAAACAAGAGATTCTGATTCCTTAATTTCTAAGTTTGAAACTTCTAATTGATTTAGTTTAATGCCGTCAAAAAGTTCGGTATACTTTTTAATGGCTTCATCACCTTTAGAGTCAACCTCAGAAAAGATTTGTTTTACGGTGTCTTCAATATCTTCAACCGTTTGAGTAGGGCGTTTTAACAGGTCTTGCCAATCTTCTATTTTAGGATAGGATACAAACTTCATAATTACAAAACCATTTTTTCAATTGGTGCAACTAAAATGCTCTCTGCTCCAGCTTCCTTAAGATCATCAATTACTTGCCAAAATTCGTTATCCTTAACAACAGAGTGTAAAGAACTCCAACCTTCTTTTGCAAGTGGCAAAACAGTAGGACTGTTCATACCTGGCAGGATACCTATAATAGCTTCAATCTTATCATTTGGAGCATTTAGCAATACATATTTAGAGTTTTTGCCGTTTAAAACCGCACGCATTCTAAACTGTAACTTTTCTAACGTCTCTTTAGCTTCATTTGTTATTTTAGGTGAGACAGCTAACACAGCTTCACTTTTTAACATGACTTCAACTTCTTTCAAGTTATTTTTAAACAAGGTACTTCCACTAGAAACGATATCACAAATAGCATCTGCGAGACCTATATTTGGAGCAATTTCAACAGACCCGTTAATTATGTGCAAATCTGCTTCTATATTATGTTTGTTTAAATACTGTTGAACGGTATTTGGATAAGAAGTAGCAATGCGTTTGCCTTGAAAATCTGAAATACCATTGTAATCTTTTTCCTTAGGAATTGCCAGAGATACTTTACATTTAGAAAAGCCTAACTTTTCTGCAATTGCAATGTCTTCACCTTTTTCTATTAATACATTCTCTCCGATGATAGCTATATCTACAACGCCATCTCTTAGATATTGTGGTATATCACCATTGCGTAAATAAAAAACTTCTAAGGGAAAATTACGGGCGCTAGCTTTAAGTTGGTCTTTACCATTATCTATAGATATGCCACAATCTTTAAGAATTTGAAGAGAATCTTCATTTAATCTGCCACTTTTCTGAATGGCAATTTTAATAGTACTCATTGGTTACAGTTTATGTTTGAGAACAGTTTTGGCAAACGGATAAAATCAAAAAACCCGTTTGAATGTCTCAAACGGGTTTTAGATTTATAGTTTTTCACATACCAAATCTACATCGCTTGAGCGTTGCTAGAAAAATGGTGATGTGTATGTGTGTTTCTCATTATGGCAACAAAAGTAATATATATTACTGATTAATTATAGCTTATAACATAATTTTCACATTCGTTTATCAGAATAATCTGTCTTTTATCACATTTATCCAAATGTTAATATACAATTTGAAGACTTTTTATAAATTTATAAGCAGAACATAGGCATACTACATGAAAAACTTTTTTACGGCATTCTTATTCTTTTGTATTTGGGCAATTTTTGGAATGTGGTATTACAGCTGTGTTATAAAAGGATTGTGTAACGATATTAGTTTCTTTAATGAAACTAAAGCTACAGAACAGACAGCTGAAGAATTAAAATCCCAAGAACAAGCTAAGCTTAAACATTATAATGATAGTTTAGAAAGGGTTAGGCAAGACTCATTAAAGCAACTCGCAATTGAAACTGATAGGATAAAAAATAAGTTCACAAATGCTAATTTTCTTGGAACACTACAGCCAAGTGGTGATACTATATTTTATTATCCTAACCCATTAACGGCTTATAAAAATAAAGCCAACATTTACGTTCCACAACCAAATTTAGGGTTTATAACTAAAGCTGTAAATTACATGAACACCAATCCTAATACAGAGATGGTTGTTTATGGCGCATACAGTCCTACAACAGAGCAAACAACCGATTCTTTAGGAATAGCAAGAGCCAATTTCTTAAAAAATAGAATTTTAAGGTATGGTTTAAATGAGCATAGAATATCTACCAAAGCTATTGAACGCCCATTAGAGTTTGATACTCGTGGCAGAAATTATGAAGCCATTGTTGTGGAGTTTAAACAACTTTCTTCAGCCAAGGTTGAAGCTATAGAGGAAAGTGTGACCAATAAAACGCTATATTCCTCATTTGCACAACAGAATTTTAAACCAGATGCAACACTAAAAAGTTATGCGCTTGAATTAAAGTCTTACTTACAGAAACACCCAAATAAGCGAGTAAGCATTGTAGGGCATACAGATTTTGTTGGAGAAGAGGAAGATAATTTATGGATTGGAGAACAACGAGCTAAATTAGTAATGAAATATCTAATATCAATAGGTATAGATGCTAATAAAATGACAGCAAGCTCCAAAGGAGAATCTGATCCTAAGTTTCCAAATACAACAGATGCTAATAGAGCAAAGAACAGACGTATAGAAATAAAAGTGAATTAATTAAATAAGCCCATGTTTGAACAGTTAAACCCTTTAGCAAGATCTACTGCTTGGTTAGAGATATTTATACTAATGTTTGTTGCCTTTCTTATTGGGTATCTTTTTGCGCGTTGGTATTACAAGAAAAAGCTTGAAGAAGCCTCGCAATATTCTTATAATGCTACAGCAGACAGGCAAATAAACACTGCTAATACTGCAAATAAGGTTGAAAACTACGATACAGATATAATTACACCAGGAAATATAAAAGCAATAAAAACTAGAGAGCGCTCTGGAGCAGCAGTAGTTAATAGAGCTGCACCTCTGGAAAAACCAGAATTAGATTTTTCTGTAATTGGTCAAGCAGATATCGCTGACAAAGATGATCTTAAAAAAATAAGTGGTGTAGGACCATTTATTGAAGAAAAGCTTAATAGTATAGGTATATATACGTATGAACAGATAAGTAAATTTAGAAAGGAAGATATAGAAAATGTAACCGCATTAATTGAGTTTTTTCCAGGTCGTATAGAACGTGATAATTGGAAAGGACAAGCAGAGGCATTACATAAAAATGCCTAGTTAATTATATATTCCATTTTAATATTTGCTCTTTCATAAGCAACACCTTCTTCTAAGGGCACTTCTTTAAAGCCAAATTTTCTATAAATATAAATGGCATTTTCTAGTTTAGTGTTGGAGTATAGGATTACTTTCTCTAAGCCCATTACTTTTGCCTCGTTTAAGCAGTGTGTCATTAATTTCTGCCCAATTTTAAGACCTCTTAAATTAGTGTTTACAGCCATTTTAGTAAGTTCAAAAACAGTATCTGTAACTTTCATAAGAGCTACAGTTCCTGCAACTTTATTATTGTGTAAGCTAAAGAAAATCTTTCCGCCTTTATCTAAAATATATTTATCTGGATTAGAGAGCACTTCATTGTCATAATCTTCAACATAAAAAAATGTCTCTAGCCACTCAATATTTAGCGCTTTAAAATCTTGAGCGTATTTAGGGTTGTAATCTATAATCATTGTTGTCTAATAAAATCTGAAACCATATAACTAATGGCTTTTCCAGTAGGGTAGTACTCAGATGGTTTTGCCTCGCAAATATGTAAATAGTGACACGTATTATGTGTAATACTTTCGGCAATACATTGCCTAATAGTTTCTAAAGACATACCACTTGGAGTTTGTGCACTGCTAGGAAACCCCGAAATGGCATCACAATCTATTTCTAAACCAAAAGCTGATTTAGAAATTTGGTTTAAAGCTTCTTTATAAGATTGTATGGCAATAGTATCACTCAAAATATCATCAAATAACGTGTAGTCTATAAATTTTGAAGCATTCATAGATTTAAATATATAGTCTGGCGTATAATTTTTGTGCAATCCAAAAATGTGATAAAAATTTAAATAGCCTTGTTCTTGTGCATAACTAAATCCGTTACCACTATGTCTATAATTTGTAGTTCTTAAATCTGTGTGAGCATCTATATTAATAACATTAATAGGATTAGAAATAGCTTCTGAAGCACCTTTAATATTTCCGTAGGCATTATTATGACCGCCACCAATTATGATAGGGATTTTCCCTAAGCTTATAATTGTCTTGACCAACTGAGAAACCTCTGCATCTATCTCAATTAAAATATCATGTAATTTAGCTGAAATGTTCGGGTCATTATCTTCGATATGCGAAGCTTTTATAAGCCAGTTTTTACAATCTATTTCGCCAAGTAACAAAACATTTTCTGGTGTGTTAAATTGGTTAACTTGTATATTTAAGAAAGCATTTAAAAATGTATTGAAAGCGTTTTTAGTACCACTTTTACCTAAATTAGCACGAACACCAATATCTTCTGGAATGCCAAAGATTACGTATTTGGCAGTGCTTTCTTTCAATGTTTCTAAAGAGTTTACTGTACCAATACGCTCACCAAATTTAATTTCACCTTTTCGTGGAGAGGTGTACATTTTTAGATCTTCTGTGCTAAATATTTTTAAATGTTTCACTATAAAATCTTTCCGTTAACAAATACTGAAGCAATACAATTTTCACCAAAACTGTATGGTAAATACCCGTAACTTGGAATTGGGTTTGTAAGAATTATATTAGCTTTTTTTCCTTTTGTAATACTGCCTACTTCGTTACTTAATCCCATAGCATAAGCACCATTAATAGTTGCTGCATTTATAGCTTCTTCTGGTGTCATATTCATTTTAATACTAGCAAGGCTTACCACCAAATTCATATTTCCGCTTGGTGTGCTGCCTGGATTAAAATCTGTTGCTAAAGCTAAGGGTAAGCCGGCATCAATTAATTTGCGTGCTGGAGTATAAGGGATACTTAAGAATAATGAACAAGAAGGTAAAGCTACTGGCATAGTAGTGGCGTTCTTTAATGCATCAATATCTTCTGCAGTCATAACCTCTAAGTGATCTACACTTAACGCACCTTGATCAACAGAAGCCTTTACGCCACCTATTGAATTAAATTGGTTTACGTGTACTTTAGGAGTAAGGCCGTGAGATTTTCCTGCAGAAAGTATATAGTTGGTGTCATCTAGATCAAAATATCCTTTTTCACAAAAAATATCTATATAGTCTGCAAGCTGTAGCTCTGCTATCTTCGGAAGCATTTCCTCGGCAATTAATTTAAGATACCCTTTCTTATTTCCTTTAAATTCTTTCGGTACTGCGTGAGCTCCTAAAAAAGTAGCTTTTATAGGAATGTTATATTTGTCTTTAAGTTGTTTAATAACCTTAAGCATTTTAAGCTCAGCTTCTGTAGTCAGGCCATATCCAGACTTAATTTCAACAGCGCCTGTGCCTAATGCCATAACTTGTTCTAAACGTTTAGCAGATTGTTGGTATAAATCTTCAATAGAGGTTTGTTGAAGCTTTTCTGCACTGTTTACAATTCCGCCACCTTTATTGGCAATTTCTTCATAAGACAAGCCATTTATACGATCTACAAATTCTTGCTCTCTGTTCCCTGCATATACAATATGTGTATGGCTATCACACCAGCTTGGCAAGACAAACCTACCTGTACAATCTATTTCTTCAAAATTCTTAGATTCTGGGAGTTGGGACATTGGTCCAAAATCTGAAATCACCCCATTTTCCATTAAAAGAAATGCATTGTCAATTTTAGGTAAATGCTTCATGTCTTTCCCAGAAACTTTATCAACAGTTGCCTCTCTAACTTGTAAAAGTTGCTTTATGTTTTTAAGTAATATTGCCATAGTGTAAAGATAGAAAAGCTTTAACGAAATAATAACGCGTATGTTAGCAAATGCAGGATAACTTGGTTAATTTTAGGGTCTAATTTAATTTTTATCATGGAATCTAAGAGCTACGGAAAAAACACAATTTGTACACACGCAGGACAACTGGAGGATCACCAATTTGGTGGAGCAGTTTCTCCGCTATATATGTCTACATCTTACCCTTTTCAAGACGTAGAAGAAAAGCGATATCCAAGATATTTTAACACACCTAACCAACAAGGCTTATCAAAAAAAGTTGCTGCATTAGAACATGGTGAAGCAGGTCTTATTTTTGGAAGTGGTATGGCGGCTATAATGACTTCACTTTTAGCTTTCTTACAGAGTGGTGATCACGTGGTATTGCAAAATGCTATTTATGGAGGAACTCGAAACTTAATTAATGAGGAGTTTAAAAAGTTTGGTATTGAGTATTCTTATGTAGAGAGTAATGATATTGCTAGTTACGAAAAAGTGATTGCACATAACACAAAGGTTATTTATATAGAAACTCCTAGTAACCCATTATTAGAAATAACAGATATTAAAGCTATTGCTGAGTTAGCAAAAAAACATAAGCTTATATCTATGATAGATAATACGTTTGCATCTCCTATAAATCAAACTCCAATAGTTTTTGGGATTGATGTTGTATTACACTCTGCTACTAAATACATGAGTGGTCATAGTGATATCTTAGCTGGTGCAGTAGTATCTAGCCACGCCAACATAGAGCGCATATTTAATGCTGGCAAAAACTTTGGAGGCACATTGAGTGATTTTACTGTTTGGTTATTAGAGCGTAGCCTAAAAACTATGGCTTTAAGAGTTAAGCGCCAAAACAGAAATGCACGTAAGTTGGCAAAATGGTTAGAAAAAAACACTCAAGTAACCAAAGTGTATTATCCTGGATTAAAGTCGCACCCTAATTACAAATTGGCAAAAGAGCAAATGAAAGGCTTTGGAGGCATGTTGTCTTTCGAATTAAAAGATGATTTATGCTCAAAACAATTTCAAGACAGTTTAAATTTAATAAAATCTTCTATGAGTTTAGCTGGTGTAGAAAGTACAATACTAAGTCCACACCTTACATCTCACGGCCTACTTTCTGAAGAAGAAAGAGAAGAACAAGGCATAAAAAATGGATTATTAAGATTTTCTGTGGGAATAGAAGAGGTCTCAGATCTTAAAGCAGATATTGAGCAAGCACTTAAATTAGCTTCAAAATTATCTAAAGTAATTGTATAATTTATCTTAAAAGGGTATTGTTCTTTGTCGGATAAATATGTATTTCACCTAATCACTACATATAGTGTGTTAATCAATTATAAAATGTTACACATTTAGTTTTTCTAGTTCTACTTTGCGAGAAATAACTCTTTCTTCAAAATAAAATTATGAAACTAAATTACGCCTTAACTTTTGTTTTAGCCTTAGGAACTCTGGTTGCTAACGCACAGGATAAAAACAAATTAAGGGATAATGTGGCTCATCAAACTATGATGACAGTTAGTGGCCACCAGTCCCAGCAAGAAGCCATAGCTAATTTTGCCAAATCTTATGAACTTGATGAAAACTCAACTTTTCAAGAGTACAGAACTACAACAGACAAGTTAGGAAATACTCATAGTAGATATCAGCAATATTTTAATGGTATTAAGGTACAGTTTGGTGTAATGATAGTTCACAACAAACAAGGTAGCGTCTCTTTAATAAATGGTGAATTATACAATCCAAAAACTATTAATACTGTACCGAGCCTCTCTAAAGAAGTAGGTTTACAACGTGCAATTGAGCATACTAATGCTAACGCTTACTTGTGGGAAGACGCTTCACAAGCGGCTCTTATGGGTTACTCAAAACCCGTAGGTGAGTTGGTAATATTTCCAGATGTAAACAAAGGTATTGTTCATTTAGCGTATATGTATGATGTATATTCTACTTCACCTATATCTCGTAATGAAGTTTATGTAGATGCACACTCTGGAGATATTTTATTTAAGAACCCAATTATAAAACACGCAGACCGTTTAATTTCTAATAATGAAATTTCAGCAAAGGCAAAAGAACTTGAGAATACGTTAAACTCTGCGCTTGTTGAAGGAACTGCAGATACTCGTTACAGTGGTACAAGGCCAATTGAAACAACTCCTGAAGGATCTGAATTTATACTGTTAGATACAACAAGAGGTGACGGAATTGTTACTTACAATTGCGAAGGTTTTAATGCATATCAAGATTTACATTTTTCTGATAATGATAACGCTTGGACAGCTGCAGAATATGATAACGATGAAAAAGATAATGGTGCATTAGATGCCCATTGGGGAGCAGAAGTAACCTATGATTTCTGGCAAGATATATTTAACAGAAATAGTTTTGATGATGAAGGAGCTCAAATTATAAGCTACGTACATTACGATGATGCAGACGAACCTTTGTTTTTAGATACAGGTTATGATAACGCCTTTTGGAATGGATCTGTAATGACATATGGAGACGGAAATACTTTTGATATTCTTACAGCGGCAGATGTATGCGGTCACGAAATAGGTCATGCTGTATGTACATTTACTGCAGATCTAGCTTATCAAAATCAATCTGGAGGTATGAATGAAGGGTACTCAGACATTTGGGGTGCTTGTGTAGAGCATTTCGGAAGAACAGGTTCTATAGATGGTGCTATTGATCCTAATGTGTGGTTAATAGGTGAAGACCTTAATTCACCACCATTACGCTCTATGAGTGATCCTAATTCAAGAAATGATCCAGATACTTATTTAGGAGATAACTGGGTATCTACTGGAGATGAAGGTACTTGTGTGCCAGATGCAACAACAAATGATTATTGTGGTGTTCACACCAATAGTGGTGTTTTAAATCACTGGTTTTATATCTTGACAGAAGGTGCTGCAGATACAAATAATGCGCCAACACCAGATACTTATGATGTTGCAGGAATAGGTATGGTTAAATCTGCAGAGATTGCTTATTTGGCAGAACGTGATTATTTAACTCCAAATGCAACATATTTTGATGCTCGTAACGCAACTATTGCTGTAGCTAGCTCTATATATTGCGCAAACAGTCCAGAAGTTATTTCTGTAACTAATGCTTGGTATGCCGTAAACGTAGGCGAAGAATTTGCAGAAGCAGCAGATGATGTGTCGTTAATGTCTATTACAAACAATACAGAAGTTGGGTGTGACGCAGGTACATTTAGCCCTCAAATTGTAGTTTCTAATGGAGGTACAAATATGTTGGGAGATGTAGACATTTCTTTTTCAGTAAATGGTGCAGCTACTACAACAGTTACTGAAACAGTTAACTTGGGAACTTGTGAGTCTACTACTCTAACTTTAGATATTGGATCTTTAACTCGTGGCGCAAATGTTTTAAACGTAGATGTAACTACAACAAACGATGGTCGTCCAGAAAACAATACAGGAACAGTATTAGTAGTTGTAAACGATGCTGCTGAAGTAGATGTAGTAAATACTTTTGATACTGTTGAAGAGTCTTTAATCTCTTATAATGATGGTGTTATTTCAAGCTTATGGGAAAGAGGAGTAGCTCAAGGAACGCTTTTAAGTGATGCAGTTGCTGGAGGATCTGATGTTTACGGAACTAATTTAGATGGAAACCATCCAGATGGTACTATAGCTTATCTTGTTTCACAATGTTATGATTTATCTTCTGTAGAAAATGCTATATTAAAATTTGATATGGCTTTCGATCTTGAAGAAAATTGGGATATTATGTATATGCAGTATACTACAGATGGTGGTTCAACTTGGCAAACTTTAGGAACAGCATCAGATGCTAATTGGTATAATAACGATAGGCTTCCAGACGGTACAGATTGCTTTAATTGTATTGGTTCTCAGTGGACAGGTGAAGGAGAAGACGCACACTCAGGTGGAGGTTTAAACGCTACAATGCACGAATATAGTTACAGCCTTAGTGCTTTTGATAATGATGGTAGTGCCGAAACTAGTATGGTGTTTAGGTTTGTATTTCAGTCTGACGCTGCTGTAAATGAAGAAGGTGTAATAGTAGATAATTTTGTAGTTGAAGCAGACCAGATTGTACTTGCTACTACAAATAATGAGTTTAAAGGATTGTCTATATATCCTAACCCTACAAATACTATTGTAAATATTTCTGGACAAGATCTTAAAGATGCTAAAGTTTCAGTAATCGATTTAAGCGGAAGAGTAATTTCTAACAATGCGTCTGTATTTAATGGTAATGTATTGCAAGTTAATATGGAGCAGTTAGCTTCTGGTAGTTATTTCTTAGTTATTGAAAATGAAAATTATAGATCTGTTAAGCAGGTTATTAGAAAATAATTATTCAATTACAAACTAATATTTAAAGCGGCTTAAATAAGCCGCTTTTTTTATGCTTCCATTCCAGGAAATGCTAACATTTGTCCCATACCAACTGTAAACAACCAGTTTCCATACAACGCGTGCTCAATGCTTACTAAGGTTGTAGATTTAGTCTTAGTATAAGTGTAAATAAATAATAAGCCACCTATAAATGTTAAGATTAGCACCAATATATTTTTTAGAAAAACGTGAGCCAAGCTAAATATTACCGCATTCAAAACCATAAACACAATTTTAGAAGAACATAAGTCCTGATAGCGTTTATAAAAAAAGCTTCTGTAAATTATTTCCTGAGGCCAAACCGATAAAAACGTATAAACGCCTAATATTACTACAAAGAGTTTAGGGTTGTTTAATGGCACATAAAATAATAAGCTACTATCAATATAAAGGACATAACACGTAGTAATTAGAGTAATCACAATAAATTTTATGGCCGTAACTTTAAAGAACTTAGACCAGTTTAATGAAGATTTAATTTTAAATGAAGCATCTGTAAACTTAAATAGAATTGTAAGGATATAAATAAAGCCAAGAATGACTAAACCAGCTTTAACTTTAAAATCATAGTCTAATAAAAAACTTAAAGGTAGTAGTATAAACAATAAGACTAACTCAACTAATTTATAAGATTTTGAATATATCATTTAATAGTTTTTCTTACTGTTCTTAAATCTAAAAGGTTTAGTGCATTTATCTGCATACCAGAAATATTCTTACGGGTAAATCTTACAACTTCATCATAATATAAAGGTACAATGGGCGCTTGAGACATTACTAGGGAATCAAGTTTGCTGTACATTTTAATACGTTCTTCAGTCTTAGAGGTAATAAGGGCTTTTTCAAACAAAAGATCAAAACTTTCATTCTTATAATGCGTATAATTAGGTCCGTTAGGCGAGTGGTTTTTACTGTAAAATAAAGAAAGGTAATTTTCTGCATCGGGATAATCTGCAATCCAACTGGCTCTAAATACATCTAATTTTCCTGCACTGCGTTGTTGCCTAATAGTGCTAGGCGGCATAACATCTACATTTACTTTAAGATCTGTTTTACCTAATTCACGCTGTATATACTCTACTAAATCTAAATAATTTGCATTTGTAGATATTGTTATTTCAGGGTTTTGGTTTCCGGTTTCTGCTTTATAAGCTTCTACAAAGGCTTTCGCCTTTTCTGGTTGGTAGGAGTAATAACGTTGTTTTGAAAAACCAGGCAATCCTTTTGGGATAAACCCTTGTTCGGCTGGCGTTCCAATTCCATTTCTTAAGTAAGTAATCATGGCGTGCCTGTCAAAGCCAAAATTAATAGCTTTCCTAAGATTTAAATTTGAAATTTCAGAGGTTTCAGAGTCTAAATAAATACCTAGATATTCAGTATTTAAAAATGGCTCAGTAAGTATATTAACTTCGTTTTTATAAGCATTTTTAAGAGTTCCGTTACCAGAAAGTAATTCATCTTTATAGGAAGGATCTAAAGCGTTTAATAAATCTATATTTCCTTGTGCAAACTGAAGAAACTCACTCTGTTTATCTGGTAAAAACGTTATGGCAACAGCTTCTAAATATGGCAGTTGGTTACCTAGGCTATCTTTTTGATAAAATAAATTATTCTTTCTAAATACTAATTTTTCATTTTCTTCCCAACGCTTAAACTTAAAAGGACCTGTGCCAATAGGATGAGATCTAAAATTGGTATCGGCTTCAACAATGTCTTTAGGCAAAACAGAACAATACTTTGTAGAAAGTAAGCCTAAAAAAGCTGGAAAAGGCTTTTGTAATCTCAGGATAACAGTTGTGTCGTTTGGAGTAGACATTTGCGCTACATTTTGCATAACAAATCGTCCTGGTGAGGCAATGCTATTATCCAGTAAACGTTTTAAACTATAGGTAACATCTTCTGCTTTTACAGTTCTTGTGGAATCTTTGCCAAACCTTTCATCTTTATGAAAGTAAACATCATTTCTTAAAGTAAATGTATATGTTAGGGCGTCATCGCTTACCGTCCAATATTTCGCTATATCTGGTGTAACATTTAGAGAATCGTCTAAAGCAACCAAACTATTAAATAATTGGTGGCAAGCCCAAATATTGCGCTGGTCTTTTGCAAATGCTGGGTCTAAAGATGTAATATTTGCATGTTCATTATACCTAAAGACTAAATGGTCTTTATTTTCGGAATCTTGCTCCTTACAAGCAGTAAGAAATAAGCAACTAATTGATACTGATAAAAATACTGAAACGTATTTGATGTTTTTCAATTTTTTCAACTAAGTAATTTGATGTAATTTTGCAGTCCGAATTTCGACTAGCAAATTGCTAGCTATCACTACAAATAAAGATATTTCAGCTAAGATAAAAAACAAGTCTTGAACAACGCACAAACACATACCAAAAACGTTGCATTCTATACGTTAGGTTGCAAGCTCAATTTTTCTGAGACTAGCACTATTGCACGCTCTTTTGAACACGAAGGCTTTAACCGTGTAGAGTTTCATGAGCACGCAGACATATATGTTATTAATACGTGTAGTGTAACAGAAAATGCAGATAAACGCTTTAAGGATATTGTAAAAAAGGCACAGAAGATAAATGAAGATGCCTTCGTGATTGCAATTGGTTGTTATGCGCAGTTAAAGCCTGAAGAACTAGCAGATGTTCATGGTGTAGATCTTGTACTCGGTGCCACAGAAAAGTTTAATATAACCAATTACCTAAACGATCTTACTAAAAATGATCTTGGTGAGGTACATTCTTGTGAAATAGAGGATGCCGATTTTTATGTAGGATCCTACTCAATAGGAGACAGGACCAGAGCATTCTTAAAAGTTCAAGATGGTTGTGATTATAAATGTACGTACTGTACAATTCCTTTAGCTCGTGGTATCTCTCGAAGTGATACTATGGAAAATGTATTACAGAATGCGAAAGAAATAGCCGAACAGGATATTAAGGAAATTGTTTTAACAGGTGTTAATATAGGTGACTATGGAAAAGGTGAGTTTGGAAACAAACGTCACGAACACACATTTTTAGAATTAGTTGAAAATTTAGATAAGGTTGAAGGTATAGAGCGTTTGCGTATTTCTTCAATTGAACCTAACCTGCTTAAAAATGAAACTATAGATTTTGTTTCGAATAGTGATAAGTTTGTGCCGCATTTTCATATTCCACTACAAAGCGGAAGCAATGCGCTTTTAAAACTTATGCGTAGGCGATATAATAGAGAGTTGTATGTAGATAGGGTAGCGCGTATTAAAAGTGTTATGCCTAATGCTTGTATAGGAGTAGATGTTATAGTTGGTTTTCCAGGAGAAACAGAAGAATTGTTTTTAGAGACTTATAATTTTTTAAATGATTTAGACATCTCATACCTACACGTTTTTACGTATTCTGAGCGTGATAACACACTTGCTGCAGAAATGGATGGTGTTGTACCTATAAAAGTTAGAAAGAAACGTAGCAAGATGTTAAGAGGCTTATCTGCTAAGAAAAGACGAGCATTTTATGAAACTCAAATAAACAACTCTTTAACTGTACTGTTTGAAGGAGAAAATAAAGAAGGATATATACACGGTTTTACTGAAAACTATGTAAAGATTAAAGCACCTTGGAATCCTAATTTGGTTAATACGTTACAAGATGTAACCCTAACTGAAATAGATGAAGATGGTTTGGTTAAAGTAGCTATTGCTGGAGAAGACTTAAGTACAACTAAAGAATCTTCAATTGCTTCTGTTTTATAGCAGTCTTGATATTTTAGATATAAAAAAAACGCCATTTAGGCGTTTTTTTGTGTTTTAGATATTAATACCAATAGGTAATAAATCTCTATATTTTCGTTTGTGTTTCTTCATAAATTTTGCAATCTCTGGACTACTAGGTACAATACGAGTATTGCGCTCTGCAATAATATCAAAAACTGCTTTTAAAAATGGCTCTACCATTTCTTTTTCTCTAAGAGCGTCACTCATGACAAGCTTAGTTAGGAAAATTTTACGTTCCTGTTGTGCATACTCAATTTTAGCGATATCTCCTTCTATATCTAGCTCAAACTGTCTTAAAAACTCGTTGTCTTTAATCTCTAGTGATCCTTCTGTCATCATAATATCAATTTTTAATTCATAGGAACCTCTATCACCAAAATCTTGGCTTCAGAAGTTGTTGTTATAGACACGCTTTCTGTCTCCCAGATGCCTAACGCATCCTTGGTTTTTAATGCTGTGTCATCACATATAGCACTACCTTTAATTACGAAAATATAAACGCCGTGGTTTTTTTTATGTAGTTTGTAGTCAATGGTTTGGTTGTTGTCAAATTCGCCTAAATTAAAATAGGTTTGTTGGTTTAGCCAAAGTGCATCAGTTAAATCTGCATCTTTTGGAGATACCACAGTGACTAACTCATTCTTACGACTTTTAAAATCAAATGCTTTTTGATCGTAACGAGGCTCTACATTTTTACGTTCGGGAAATACCCAAAGTTGTAATAGGTTGGTAGCTTCTGTTTGGCTAGCATTATACTCACTATGAGTTACACCAGTACCAGCACTCATAACCTGAATTTCACCAGAATGAATTACTTCTTCATGATTCATAGAGTCTTTATGTGCTAATGAACCAGAAAGTGGTATGGTCACAATTTCCATATTGTCATGAGGATGTGTTCCAAAACCTTGTCCAGGACCTATGGTATCATCATTTAAAACTCTTAACATACCAAACTGCACACGTTCTGGATTAAAGTAACTTGCAAAGCTAAAAGAGTAATTTGCTTTAAGCCAACCAAAGTCAGCTTTTCCACGTGTTTGAGAAGGATGATGTACTTTTTTCATTTATTTAACGTCATTAGACCCATTAATAAAAGGTCATTCCAGTACTTTTGGTCGTATGTTATCTACAAAGATAAAAGTAAACCGTTAGAGTTATTGTTATATCACTGTTAAAATGCCTAATACTTCTAAGAATACATCTGCTTTGCAACACGTTTATTTTGTACCTGGACTAGCTGCAAATATTTCAATTTTTGAGAACATTAAACTTTCAGAAGAATTTTATAGTGTCCATTTTTTAGAATGGATGATTCCAGATACGCAAGAAACCTTACAGGACTACGCTAAGCGGCTTTGTGAAAAAATTAAGCACGATAACATTACATTAATTGGTGTGTCTTTTGGTGGTGTAGTAGTACAAGAAATGGCCAAGCATATAGATGTTAAGAGGCTTATTATAATTTCCAGTGTAAAAAGTAAACATGAATTACCTAAGCGTATGAAAATGGCACGCAAAACAGGTATTTACAAGTTGCTACCTACAAGTTTGGTAAACTATGTTCACAAGTTAGAAGATTTGCCAGTAGGCAACATGGTTAAAAAACGAGCAAGATTATATAGAACTTATCTATCTGTAAAGGATAAGCGCTATTTAGATTGGGCTATTAAACAAATGGTGTGTTGGGATCAAGAAGAACCCTTAACTGAGATTATACAAATTAATGGAGATCACGATATAGTATTTCCTATTGAACACATAGAAAATCCTATTGTGTTACCTGGCGGAACTCACGCTATGATTATTAATAAATATAAATGGTTAAATAAAAACTTACCTAAGCTTATAGAAAATGGCTGTTTAGATTAAATTATTTGTAAGCCTTTTGTATTCTGTCTAAACGCTTTTTATTTTCTCTATCTTTTATAGCATCACGCTTGTCATAAAGTTTTTTACCTTTTGCAAGACCTATATTCATCTTTGCAAAACCACGATCGTTTATAAACACTTTAAGCGGAATAATAGTTAAACCCGAATTTCTAACCTCTTTGTGCAGTTTTTTAAGCTCACTTCTATTTAATAAAAGTTTACGCTCGCTTTTAGGATTGTGGTTAAAGTGAGTAGCATGAGAATATTCCTGAATGGTCATATTTATCACAAATAATTCTTCTGCGTCGTTAAATTCACAAAAGCTCTCTGCAATTGATGCTTTTCCGTCTCTAATAGCTTTAATTTCTGTACCAACCAGTTTAATTCCAGCAGTGTAGGTATCAAGAATCTCGTAGTCAAACTTTGCTTTACGGTTCTTTATGTTAATATTGTTTTTCATAGACACATCAAAAATACAAACTTCGCAACACATGTAAGGTGTTTGTAAGTGCTTTCACTAACTTCGTAAGATAAATAAATGAGTAAATACAAATGAAAATTTACACAAAAACAGGAGATAAAGGAACTACAGCTTTATTTGGCGGTACTCGTGTACCAAAACATCATATCCGTATAGACTCTTATGGAACTGTAGATGAGTTAAACTCTCACATAGGTTTAGTACGAGATCAAGAAATAGATACGCACAGTAAAGATATTTTAGTAATTATACAAAATAAACTTTTTACAGTTGGTGCAATATTAGCAACAGACCCTGAAAAAGCAATGCTAAAAAGTGGCAAGGAGCGATTAAATATTCCTAAAATTACTGAAGAAGACATAAAGCAGTTGGAAGAAGAGATGGATAAAATGAATGAAAATCTTCCTGAAATGACGCATTTTGTACTTCCTGGCGGTCACACTACGGTGTCATATTGTCACATAGCAAGATGCGTATGTCGCCGTGCAGAACGTTTAGCAACAGCACTTTATGAAATAGAGCCTTTTCAAGAAGCAACGCTTAAGTATTTAAACCGTCTTTCTGACTACCTTTTTGTGCTGGCACGAAAGTTGTCCTATGATTTACAAGCAGATGAGGTAAAGTGGATACCCGAGAAGATGTAGTAAGATTGCATTCCTTTACCATAAGAGCTGTATATTAACCGTTCATTTAGTTATTTAAATTTCAGTAATTAATGCTATGAAAATTAGTAAGTTGAAAATAAATAACACACGTTCTTTAAAATAATTACGATTTTACTTGACTTTTTGAACTAAAAATTTATTTTTGCAGAAAATTAGTATCACATGTATTGGACTTTAGAATTAGCATCGTATTTAAGTGATGCACCTTGGCCAGCAACAAAGGATGAATTAATAGATTACGCTATTAGAACTGGCGCACCTTTAGAAGTTGTTGAAAACTTACAATCTATTGAAGATGAAGGAGATTCTTATGACTCTATCGAAGAGATTTGGCCAGATTATCCAACAGACGACGATTACCTCTGGAATGAGGATGAATATTAATAACATATAACGCTCAAAAAAAGTCTCTACCAAGAGACTTTTTTTTTGCACTTAACAACATTTTATAAACCGACTATTATGGGTTTTTTAGATTCCGTATTAAAAGTATTTGTGGGCGATAAAGCCAAACAAGACGTAAAGGCTATAATGCCAATTGTAGAACAAGTAAAGTCTCATGAAAAAGCTATGGAAGCTCTTTCTATAGATGAACTTAGGAACAAGACTGTAGCGTTTAAAGCTAAAATAGAAGACGCACTTAAAGACATAAATGCAGAAAAAGAATCTTTAAAGAGTGAAGCAGATGCCTCAACAGATATAGATAGAAATGAAGATATCTATGCTCAGATTGATGCATTAGATGAGAAAGCTTACCAAATAACTGAAGGTATATTAAATGATATCTTACCAGAAGCTTTTGCAGTAGTTAAAGAAACAGCAAAACGCTTTTGCCATAATGAAGAAATTGAAGTTACAGCAACTCCTTTTGACAGAGAACTTTCTGCAGAGAAAGATTACGTAACACTTAGTGGAGAAGAAAAAGCTATTTGGAAAAACTCTTGGGATGCAGCTGGAAAGCAGGTAACTTGGGATATGATTCACTATGATGTACAACTTATTGGTGGTGTGGCTATGCACCAAGGTAAAATTGCAGAAATGCAAACTGGTGAAGGAAAAACATTAGTAGCAACACTTCCTGTATACCTTAATGCCTTAAGTGGTAAAGGTGTACACCTTGTAACAGTTAACGATTACCTGGCAAAACGAGATAGCGCTTGGATGGCGCCTATTTTTCAGTTTCATGGGATGAGTGTAGACTGTATAGATTACCACAGACCAAATTCTGCAGCAAGACGCAAAGCTTATAATGCAGATATTACTTACGGAACAAATAATGAGTTTGGTTTTGACTACCTGCGTGACAATATGAGTCATTCACCAAATGATTTAGTACAACGTAAACACAATTATGCGATTGTAGATGAGGTAGATTCTGTTTTGGTCGATGATGCCCGTACACCATTAATTATTTCTGGACCAATTCCTAAAGGAGATATTCACGAGTTTGAAGAGTTAAAACCTCAAATTTCTAGTGTTGTAGAAGTACAACGCAAGTATTTAGTAGGCGTATTAGCAGAAGCTAAGAAACTAATTGCAGAAGGCGATTTAAAAGAAGGTGGTTTTAAATTACTACGTGTTTACAGAGGTCTTCCTAAAAACAAAGCTCTAATCAAGTATTTGAGTGAAGAAGGAATTAAACAACTTCTACAGAAAACAGAAAACCAATACATGCAAGATAACAACCGCGAGATGCCTAAGGTAGACGCAGAGTTGTATTTTGTAATTGAAGAAAAAAACAACCAGATAGAGCTTACAGATAAAGGTGTAGACTTTTTAAGTGGTAAAGAAAATCCAGACTTCTTTGTAATGCCAGAAATGGGAATGGAGATTTCTAAAATCGAAGCATTAGGATTATCTAAAGAAGAAGAGGCAGAGAAGAAAGAAGAATTATTCAGAGAATTTTCAGTAAAATCTGAACGTATTCACACTATGCGCCAGTTATTAAAGGCGTATACATTGTTTGAAAAAGATACGGAGTATGTAGTGATGGACAATAAAGTAAAAATTGTCGATGAACAAACAGGTCGTATTATGGATGGGCGTCGTTATAGCGATGGGCTTCACCAAGCAATTGAAGCTAAGGAAAGTGTAAAAATTGAAGATGCCACGCAAACCTTTGCTACTATTACATTACAAAACTTCTTTAGAATGTATAGCAAGCTTTCTGGTATGACAGGTACTGCTGTTACAGAAGCTGGTGAATTCTGGGAAATTTATGAATTAGATGTTGTAGAGATTCCTACAAACAGACCAATTGCACGCCATGACCAAGAAGATATGGTTTATAAAACGAAGCGTGAAAAATATAATGCTGTAATAGATCATGTTACAGACCTTTCTCGAGCAGGAAGACCAGTGTTAATTGGTACTACTTCTGTTGAGATTTCAGAATTATTAAGTAGAATGCTTAAAATTCGTCAAGTACCTCACAACGTTCTTAACGCAAAGTTACACAAGAAAGAGGCAGATGTTGTAGAAGAAGCAGGTAAGGCAGGACAAGTAACCATTGCTACAAACATGGCAGGTCGTGGTACAGATATTAAGTTAAGTAAAGAAGTTAAAGATGCAGGTGGTTTAGCCATTATTGGTACAGAACGTCATGATTCAAGACGTGTAGATAGACAATTACGTGGTCGTTCTGGTCGTCAAGGAGATCCAGGAAGCTCTCAATTCTATGTATCTCTAGAAGATAACCTAATGCGTTTATTTGGTTCTGAGCGTATTGCTAAACTAATGGACAGAATGGGTCTGGAAGAAGGTGAAGTAATTCAGCATTCTATGATTTCTAAATCTATTGAGCGCGCGCAGAAAAAAGTAGAAGAAAACAACTTTGGTACACGTAAGCGTTTATTAGAGTATGATGATATAATGAATGCACAACGTGAGGTGGTTTACAAGCGTCGTTACCACGCACTTTATGGAGAGCGTTTAAAGGTAGATATTGCAAACATGATCTTTGATACTTCTGAAAGTATTACAGAAAGTAACAAAATGGCAAACGACTTTAAGAATTTTGAGTTTGAGCTTATTCGTTACTTCTCTATGAGTTCTCCAGTAACACAAGCAGAATTTGAGAAAAAAGATTCAAAAAAGATTGCACAGCAAGTTTACGAAGCTGCATATAAGCATTATCAGCAAAAAATGGAGATTGCAGCAGAGCAGGCATTCCCTGTAATAAAGCAAGTTTACGAACGTCCAGATAATAAGTTTGAGCGTATTGCAGTACCATTTACAGATGGAACCAAAACATTGCAAGTTGCTACAGATTTAGAGAAAGCATATGAAACTGAAGGAAAGCAACTTATAAATGATTTCGAGAAAAATATTTCTCTTGCAATTATAGATGATGCTTGGAAAACTCACCTTCGTAAAATGGATGAATTAAAGCAAAGTGTGCAATTAGCTGTTCACGAGCAAAAAGATCCATTACTTATCTATAAGTTTGAAGCATTTGAGCTATTCAAGGTTATGATTGATCAAGTAAATAGAGATGTAATCTCATTTTTATTTAAAGGTGAAATACCACAGCAAAATGCACAGATTAGTGAGGCTAAGCAACAAAAAAGAGAAAAAGTAGAGACGCAAAAAGAAGAAATCCAAAATATGGATGAGCGTGCTGCAGAAGCTCGTAAAGCTGGTCAAACACAATCTAAGCAAGACGTTATAGAAACTATAATAAGAGAGCGTCCTAAAATTGGCCGTAATGATAAAGTGACTATAAAGAATGTGATGAGTGGAGAAAACAAATCAATGAAATATAAACAAGCTATTCCTTTATTAGATAAAGGCGATTGGGTATTAGTTGAAGACTAAGTCATCTTACTCAGTTATTATAAAAAACTCCCAAGTATGTATGCTTGGGAGTTTTTCTTTTAAACAATTCTTTAAGTTTGTTCTAACTTTAGTTAACAAAGATTGCTTGATGAAAAAAGTAGATACCGCAATAAAAACCACATACTTTAGTATTCTTGGGAATACACTACTAGCTTTAATAAAAGGCTTAGCTGGTTTTTTCGGTAATTCTTATGCATTAATAGCAGATGCTATCGAGTCTACAACAGATATTTGCTCTTCGTTATTAGTATTGCTAGGACTTAAATATGCAAAACGGCCTGCAGATGAAAACCATCCTTATGGTCACGGTAGGATAGAGCCACTTATTACATTTTTGGTAGTAGCTTTTTTAGTGACATCTGCAACTATCATTGCTTATGAGAGCATACAAAACATACAAACACCTCATGAAACTCCAAAAGCTTGGACACTTTGGGTATTAGGTGCTATTATTTTATGGAAAGAGATATCTTTTAGATGGGTTTTAAAGCGTAGTAAGCAAACAAATAGCAGTTCTCTTAAAGCAGATGCTTGGCACCATAGAAGCGATGCAATAACCTCTATAATGGCATTTATAGGTATAACTATTGCACTTTACTTTGGTGAAGGATATGAAACTGCAGACGATTGGGCAGCGCTTTTAGCATCATTCATAATTTTGTATAATAGTTACCTCATTTTTAGACCTGCTTTAGCAGAAATAATGGATGAGCATATATATGATGATGTCATTGAAAAAGTAAGAGAAACATCTTTAAAAGTAGAAGGCATTACAGGAACAGAAAAATGCATGATTAGAAAATCTGGTATGACCTACCATGTAGATTTGCATGCCATGGTAAATGCTCACATTACAGTAAAAGAAGGACATAGGCTCTCTCATGAACTTAAAGATAGATTACTACAGGATATACCAGATTTAGGCCAAGTACTTATTCATATAGAACCTGACGATTTGTAGTATAATACAACCTCAATTTACCTTGGTGATTACCAACACAACAAATATATTTGCCAAAAATTAGAATTTTGAAAAATTTAAGTACACTAACTACCATCGTTTTATTATTTATAGTAACAATAGCTTCAGCTCAAAATACTGCAGAAGATGAATTTGGGACTTGGTATATCCTATCTACAAATAATAAAATGACAGATAATCTTACTTTTAATTTACAATCTCAAGTAAGAACATACGAACTAGCCAGTGAGATTGAGCAGTTTAAAATTCGTACAAGCTTAAACTATCAGTTTACAGATAAAGTTTCTGGTGCTTTAGGATATGCTTATTTTAGAACAGACCCTAGCTATTTAGCAGAAACACCTCAAAAGTTCACAGAACATAGATTAGTGTTAGATGTATTTTATAAAGATGCTTTAAAATCCTTGAATATAACGCACAGATATAGAGCAGAACAACGTCTTTTTAATGATGAGACCACAAATGATGACAATTTATGGTTACGCTATATGCTAAAGTTAAGTCACCCTATTACAGAAAAGCTAAGCGTAGATGTTTATGATGAAATATTCTTAAATACTACCTCACCAGTATTTGCTCAAAACTGGTTAGGTGCTGGACTAACTTATGCCATCAATAAAGATTTAAGGTTTAGAGCAGGATATCAAAAAATTAGCTTAGAGAACCAATCGTTTGATAGGTTAGTACTATCTCTTAATCTTAAAACAGACTTTAGAACATCTAAAAATTAACTAATTTTAGTGCGCTAACCAATTACATACAACAATGAATAAATTTAAGATTGAATTAAAATGGGGTGTTTACTTTACAATAGCAGCCCTAGCATGGATGTATGTAGAAAAAGCACTTGGATGGCATGATGAGTTAATTTCTAAACATGCCATTTATACAAATATTTTCGCCATAGTTGCCATTGCTGTCTATGTCTTGTTTATGAAAGACAAAAAGCAAAACTTTTATAATGGTAATATGACTTGGACACAAGGCTTTATATCTGGAACTATATTAAGTGTAGTTGTAGCAATCTTATCTCCATTAGCCCAATACCTTACACACGAGTTTATCACTCCTAATTATTTTGAGAATGTAATTGCTTACACTGTAGAAAAAGGAGTTATGAAACAAGAGGCTGCAGAAGCATACTTTAGCTTATACTCTTATATGGCTCAAGCTGCATTTGGAGCTTTGGCTATGGGTGTTGTAACCTCTGCAATTGTTGCATTATTCTTCAGGTCTAAGAAGGTAGATTAAGTAATAGTTTTGGATCTTCTCCATTAGCCATTAACTCTTTAAGTTTAAGCTTAGAAGTAACGCCAGGATAATCTCCAGAATAACGCCCCATATCTTTTATAATTTGAAAGTGAAGGTGTGGTGCATAATCACCATTTATTTCTGCTACTCCTAACTGTGCAATGCAATCACCTTTTTCAACTACTTGTCCTATGTCTATATTTTTCAATGAATTAGTGCTTAGGTGTCCATATAACGTATAAAATACAATAGATTCTAGATGGTGTTCTAGGATAATGGTTGGTCCATAATCACCAAAATTTGTATTGTTTTTAAAGCTGTGTACAGTTCCTTTTAAAGGTGCTAAAACGTTAGTGTTTGCAGGTACCCAAACATCTAATCCTAAGTGTATATTCCGTTCTGTATTAGGGTCTTGTTGGTTAAAGTGAGAGCTTCTGTTATAAATACCTCTTGTTTCAATATAGCCACCATATGCTACCTTTTTATCGTGCTTTTTAAGATAGTCTTTTATATAAATTTCAAATTGTGAAGAAGAAGAAACGTCAATAGATTTTAAGTCTTCATTAGTTGTTGAAAGATCTATGTGTATATAGTCGTCCTTAGTGTATTTAGAATCTATAATCGGTATAAATTCAGAAGATATAGAGTTAAGAAACTCTTTGAATTGTGATGTGTTCATCACACAAAAATAGGAAGGAAATTAAAATGATTTTATAAAATTTATAAATTAATTATTTTAAAATAACATTACTGAAACGAGCAGAGATAGCAAGATTTGCACTAGTATTTCTTGATCTGTGAAATCCTGTAACGCGGTCGTTATTTGCATTCTTTACAGTTTGTACTTGCAAGCTTGGAGGATATTTTAAACCACTCCTGTTACCATTAAATGTAAAGTTGAATGCACTACTAGGCAATGAGACAATAAAGTCACTATTTTCAAGCACAACGTCTAAGTTTGTAATACTTTGATTAATCTCTGGGATGGCAATTCTGCTAAATGTACCAGATATTACACCAATCTCCTCTAGATTTTTTATTACAACATCACTAGACTTAGATACCAATTTAATATTCTTGGCATTATCTATAACACATTCCTTTACATAGTTTGTATTAAGTTCACCATAGTTCCATTGCTTTACTAACACAGGTGAATAAGCTGCAGAGATGGAGGTTTGCCCTCCATCTATAATATTTGCAGCTAATCTTGTATGAGACAATTTGGCCTGTATGTTTTTAATACGTTCTGCAAGCTTAATTTCTCCGTGGCGCACATCTAATCTTAACCTAGATTCCTTTGGCATTTTAATGATAATTGTACGTTTAACATTATCATTGGTAAAGTTGCCTGGTTTAACTGTGTTATACTTTACAATTGTGGTTGTAGAGCTACCATTTGGGTTGGTAGATTTTGTTGTGGCATATTCACCACCATACTGTTCTGCCATTTGTTGAGCCCAAGCTTGTAACTTAGGACCATATTCTTTTTCAAAATTTTCTCCCCATTTTTCCATATCATCACCTAGGTTTTCCTCAAACTGTTTTCCCCAAGCTTCCATCTTTTTCCCAAAATCTTCACCCCAAGCTTCTAGATCACCTTCATAATCATCTCCAAAATGCTCTTTCATCTGCTTTTCATAAGATTTCATATACGCGTCTGGATTTTCCTTATAGGCTTTGTAATCAAAGTCTATGTCGCGCATATTCTTATAAAAGTCTTTTGGCATTTCTGTTGCAATACTTTCGGTCATTGGGACTATAATACCTTCAACCATAGGTCCTATAAAATCTAGAGGTAAATTTTGCAAGCTTTGTAGAGCTGCCAAATCTAAATTCATATCACCATTCCAATTAAGGTTTCCAGCAGAAGTAATAGTTATTTCACCACTATTGCCATTTGCATTAATCTTCCAATTATCTGCAATTTTTTTAATTTCATCTTTGGTAACATCATCTGTGGTTTCAACAAATGCTTCTACAGAAACTTCGTTCTTGTCCCAAGTTTCAAATACTACATTAGTATAGCGTGTATCCACTTTAATGGTTACATCATCTTTAACGTTAAAACGTTCCTTAAGTACTGGTTCTTTTTTCTGCGCATAACTTAGCCCTATGCAACCTAACAACAGTACAACTAATAATTTATGCTCTCGCACCTTGAATAGTTTCATTTTGATTGTTCTTTAATTGATTTAACTTACTCTTTAGTTTGAACAGCAACTCCAAACGTAATTGTAAATTAGCGATAAGTGTATTTACAGTTTGCTCGTTAACGCCAGCTTCTTTAAGCTCACGGTTTAACTGTGCATACTCCTCATCAAGTTCTGCCAATTGGGTCATAAATGCATCGATAAGCTCTTTGTTCTCATCGTTAACTTGAAGTTTGGCAATCTCCAAATTAATGCTTGCTAAGTAATAATCTTCAACCTCCTTAAACTGTGGAGATACTTCACTTAAATACACCGGAACAACATCGGTAGGTGTATTATTTGTATCTACCTTATTTAAATTAACAACAGTAGTGGCTTCATTTGTTGGCGCACTAAGTTGATTATATCCTAGTATACCAATGCTTAATGCTACAATAAAAATAGCTGCAATTTTCATCCAAGGAAATTTAGACTTAGGGGTGTTCATTGTAACCACAGACTTGTCTTCTAGGTCTTGATGAAGTGCATTAAGACGTGCAGCAAAGCGGTCTTGATGTCCTTGTGACAACTTTCCTTTAGGAATACTGTTGTCGTTTTTAAATAATTCTCTAATATCCTGTGCCATCATAGATGTCTTTTAATAAATCTTGAAGCTTCTTTTTACCTCTATGTACTAGGGTTCTAGATGCTACTGGTGTAATATTTAATATTTCTGAAACCTCTTCGTGATCATATCCTTCTACCAAAAATAATTGCACAGCGTATTTATAACGCTCTGGCAGCTCATCTATAGCAGCTTTAACATGATCTAAGGTTACGTGATCTGCAACATGCCAACCCGAATCATCATCTTCTACAACAGATAAGATTTGCTCGTTAATAGCGACAGTTTCAAGTTTTCGTGCCTTAATCATATCAAGGCACTTATTAATTACAATACGTTTAAGCCAAGCGCCAAATGTTACTTCTCCTGTAAATTGATGCAGTTTTGTGAATGCATTAATGAAACCTTCTTGCATAGCTTCTTCGGCATCATGAGAATTCTTCATATACCTTAGTGCCACGTAGAACATCCCATCGCAGTACTTATTATATAAAGTCATCTGCGCTTTACGGTCGTTATTCCTGACTTTTTCTATGAGTTCAGTTTGTAACAATATGCCATTAACTTTGGTTAGTGTGGTGTTGCTGTTCTTTTATAATTACGAACTAGAGTTTGTAATGTTGCAAATATTTTTTAAATATTGAATATCTTTATAAAAAAAAATAATTGCGATGAACAAATCTTTAAAGTGGATTATAATTGGTGTAGCTACTGTATTGGTATTGGGATATATAGGTCTTCAGGTTATGCAATACCAAACTAAGAAGCTTAGTCCCGAAGATACCGTAGTTTATGACAACGGCCATTTAAATTTAGAGATATTTTATAACAGACCATATAAAAAGGGTAGAACGATATTTGGAGATCTTGTTCCTTATAACGAAACTTGGCGAACTGGAGCTAATGAACAAACTACATTTACTACAAATAAAAATATTTTGGTAGATGGTTCTTTGCTTGAAGCTGGTGAATATTCATTATTCACCGTACCAAAAGAAGAATCGTGGGAAATAGTATTTAATAACAGGGCATATTCTTGGGGAGCAGACTGGCAAACAGGTAAGGCTCCAAGAATAGAAAAGTTTGATGAATTAGTTGTTGAAGTGCCAGTTAATAAGAATTTTAAAGTTACAGAGCAGTTTACAATAGATTTTAAAGAATCTGAAAACTTAATACTTGTTCTGTTTTCTTGGGACGATGTTGTGGTGTCTTTACCAATAACTTCTGCTAAATAAAAATGTATAATTTAATAAGAAAGCCCTATCAAATATTTGATAGGGCTTTCTTATTATAGATAGTATAAGGTTACTCGTCCATTAACAAGTTAAGCTCTACATCTATATTATCTCTAGTTGCTTTTGAGAATGGGCAAATTTCGTGAGCGCTATTTATAAGATCTTCACCTGTTTCTTGATCTACACCAGGTAAATAAGCATCTAAAACGGCACTTAATAAAAAGCCACCATCATCGTCTTTATTAAAAGAGATGTGTGCGGTTACACTAATCTCATCAAGCTCAATTTTTTTCTTATCTGCAATCGCTTGTATAGCACCGCCAAAACAAGCTGCATAAGCAGAACCAAATAATTGTTCTGGGTTGGTGCCATCTCCACCATCGCCACCCATAGATTTTGGTACGCTAAGATCTAAATCTATAGGACCATCATCTACACTTACATGACCTGAACGACCACCTTCTGCTATTGCTGTTGCTGTATATAATGTTTTCATTGTTCTGTTTTTATGTTATTCAACTAATATAAGAACTAACAGTTACTACAACAAAAAGGGAATTCCTAAATTTGTGCTAAATCTTATATAAACGTGGCTAACACAAATCAACATAAATCTGCATTATCAGAGCAAGATGGCATACAACAACCAGATTACTTAAGTAAATCTGCTGCAGAACGTATAAGAAAGCATCGTAAAAAGCAAAAATCAGTTAGTGAGTTAGCAGCAGCAATATTAAAAGGCGATAAAGTTGCTTTAAGCCAAGGCATAACTTTAATTGAAAGTCAACAAAGCACCCATCAAGAAAAAGCGAAACAATTAATTGAAGCCTGCTTATCTCATGTAAAACCTTCTATACGAATAGGGATTACAGGAGTGCCTGGAGTAGGGAAGAGTACTTTTATTGAAGCCTTTGGAACATCATTAATATCAAAAGGATATAAAGTTGCAGTTTTAGCAGTTGATCCTTCAAGCGGTGTTACCCATGGTAGTATTTTGGGAGATAAAACCAGAATGGAAGATTTGGTAAAAGAAGACAATGCATTTATAAGACCATCACCAAGTGGCGATTCTCTTGGCGGTGTAGCTCGAAAAACACGAGAGTCTATAATTTTATGTGAAGCTGCTGGTTTTGATGTTATTTTAATAGAAACTGTTGGTGTAGGGCAAAGTGAAACAACAGTACATAGTATGACAGATTTCTTTTTGTTACTAAAACTAGCCGGTGCTGGAGATGAGTTGCAAGGCATAAAACGTGGTATTATTGAAATGGCAGATGCTATTGTTATAAACAAGGCAGATGGAGAGAATATAAAAGCAGCTAAGCAAGCTAAGTCTGAATTTAGAAAAGCACTACATCTATACCCAGAAAAAGAAAGCCAATGGCAACCAAAGGTATTATTGGCAAGTGCTTTAAAACAAGAAGGTATTTCTGAAGTTTGGGAGATGATTGAGGATTACAAAACTTCAACTAAAGCATCTAGTTATTTTGAATTTAGACGCCAAGAACAAAATAAATTTTGGTTGTTGCAAACCATACAAGATCGCTTAAAAGCAGATTTTTTTTCTAAGCCTAATATTAAAACTGCATTACAGGAACAGCTAAAAGCTATTGAGGATCATAAAACCACAGCTTTTGAAGCTGCTTCCTACTTACTCAACTTAAAGTAATTTATTTTATATAGGTTTTGTGTAAGAATACATGAAGTTTGTAAAATCCAAACCCTATTAAACCTCCTATACTAAATCCTACAAGTACATCTAAAGGATAGTGTACACCTACGTATATACGGCTATAACCAACTAATAAAGCCCAAAATAACATAAAAGGTAGTATAAATTTGTACCTAGATTTTAATAGAAACCCTATAAACAATGCTAGTGCCATAGAGCTAGCAGAGTGTGCAGAGAAAAACCCAAAGCGGCCACAGCGTACAGCAATTACACGAGCATAATCTCCTAAGGCATGAGCTTGGCAAGGTCTGGCGCGCTCAAACCCATGTTTAAATAGGTTTGCTAATTGATCTGTACAAGTAATCATTGCTGCAACAAGTACTAATGTGAGTAGAGTTGGTTTCCAGCCAAATTTTTTAAACAGCAATACTAATAACAAAATATAAATTGGGATAGACATCCATTTGTTGGTAATAGTAAGCCAAAGAATATCCCATTGTTCTGAACCTAAACTGTTCAGGTATAAAAATAAATCTTTATCGTAGTCTAATAACTCTTCCATTAGTCTTGGTAACGTTCTACTTCACGATCATAAAACGCAGTAGCTTCATTTATGAAGTTTTCCATTTCTTCTTCTATTATTTTCTGGTCTTGGTCATCAAATTCCTCAAGCCATTCAACCTCATCATCTTCAAGATTAATAATAAACCTTGGAAAGTCTGTATGTATTACATAAATGGCATTTGGGTGATCTGTATTGTCTCCAAGAATAAATTTAGGAAGTGTCATAAAAAAAGCTTTTATAAATTAAGTGGTTAACCTAATGGGTTTCAAAATTAGGAATTTTAGTTTTAGTCAAAATCAACTTTTTCGATAAATAATTAAACCTGATGTATAACATAATAGCACTAGCCGTTAAACCAGCCAATAAACCTAACCATATGCCCATACTTCCTAACTGCTCTGCTTTACCAAAGTAATAGGATATAGGGAAACCAATTATCCAATAGGCAATAAAACATATAATTGTAGGAACTTTTACATCTTGAAGACCTCTTAATGCGCCTAATACCACAACTTGAATTCCATCGCTTAATTGAAAGATAGCAGAAACGATTAACAACTGAGATGCTAAGACGATAACTTCAACATTATCTAAATAAAAAGTAGGTAGTATATCTTTAGTTAGAATAAACATTAAAGCAAAAATAGATTGTATTATGAAAATTAGAAGAAATGTAGACAGTGCTATACGTCTTAGCTCTTTATAATTATGCATACCTTTTTGGTTGCCCACGCGTATTGTTGCGGTTACACCTAACCCAACCGCAATCATAAACGTCATAGAGGATAAGTTTAATGCAATCTGATTTGCAGCTTGAGGATTGGTTCCCAAAATACCTGCAAGAAAAATAGTAGCAGTAAAAATGGCAACTTCAAAAAACATTTGTAATGCTGTAGGAAATCCTAATGCAAATAATCGTTTAAATACATTTTTGTTTAAATGATCCCTTTTAAATGTGGTAAAATATTGAGCAAATTTTGTTTTGCGTTTAAGGATAAACCATAAAAACCAAAGCATAAAAAATCTTGAAATTAATGTCCCAATTGCTGCGCCTTCTAGCTCAAGTCTTGGGAAAATCCAAAATCCGTAAATAAGTAAATAGTTGAAGATTATATTTACAATATTAGAAACCAATGTAGCATACATTGCATATTTGGTTTGTGATAAACCATCTGCAAATTGCTTAAATGCTTGAAACGTCATTAATGGAATTAATGAAAATGCCACAATCTCCATATATGGAATTGCCAAAGCAACAACCTCTGGCGGCTGGTTTAATGCATATAATATGGGCTTTGCCAACAACAATAAGAAAAATAAAAGGATTCCGTTTAAGGTGCACATAATAACACCATGTTGAAAGTAATCTCTTCCAGCATCAATATCATTTGCGCCATCTGCTTCAGCAATTAAAGGTGTTATTGCAAAGGAAAATCCTATACCTAAAGATAAAGCTATAAATATTAAACTATTACCTAAAGATACGGCAGCCAATTCTGCAGCACCTAATTGCCCTACCATTAAGTTATCTGCCAACGCAACAAGTACGTGACCTAACTGTCCTAGCATTACTGGATATGCAATTTTAAGATTGGTACTAAATTCTTTGGTATAGTTAGAAAGGATCACAAGCGTTTATTAGTGTACAAAGATACTATGCTATATTTAGTTTATAGTACATTTTTCACAGTTTTGATAGTATAATTTTAATACTCATTTACCTAAATTTTAACACAAACTGATGCTTTTTCTATTATCTTGAAAGTGTTATGAAACATTGCCTTGTCATACTAAGCCTATTATTAGCGGCTAGCTATGTAAAGGCTCAAACTACTACACAACCCTTAATGAAATATCAAAATAAAATTATACCTAAGAGTATAGAAAAAGAAGCACTAAAAGCTTTATCCTTTTATCCAGAATTAAAAGATACTCCAGTCGAGTTTAAATTTAAGAAAGCAATAAAAAAGTCTACCATGCAGGCACAACCTACTTGGGCTAGTTTTTTTAGATCTAAAGAAGATAGAGGATACATTATACTTATTAGTGAGAAGTTTCATATTGAAGAAGAAGAGTTTGATATTCATAATGTAGATGAAGATGTCCTTATAGGTTGGCTTGGTCATGAGCTTGGTCATGTTATGGACTATAGAGAACGTACTAATTTAGGCATGATATTTTTTGGATTAAAGTATCTATATTCTAAATCTCATATACAAGAAGTAGAGCGTTCTGCAGATACATATGCTGTAAATTACGGTATGCATGAGTATATTTTAGCAACAAAAAACTTTATACTTAATCACGCATCAATATCTCCTAAATACAAAAAGCGAATAATGAAGTTTTATATGTCTCCAGAAGAAATCATGGAATTGGTAAACTCTAATAACAATACAGAAGAAGAAATAGAAAAAGTACTTAACTAAATTAATAACAATGAAAAAAATAGCATTTATCACACTATTATCACTTATAGCTATAAGTTGTAAGACAGAGACTAAAGAAACAGAGCCTAATTCTGAAACTGCAGAAGTAGATAAAGAAATAACAGAAACAAAAGTGAGTACCACAACACTTACAGAAAACGGTATAGGTATTACACCTATATCCCATGCATCCTTAATTTTAAACTGGGATAATACTGTAATGTATGTGGATCCTGTTGGTGGAGCAGAAGCATATAAAGACCAAAAACAACCAGATGTTATTTTAATTACAGATATACATGGAGACCATCTTAATGCCGAAACTGTTGCAGCTGTTTACCAACCAAATACAAAAATAATTGCTCCTAAAGCGGTAAAGGATAAGTTACCGAAGGAATGGCAAGACAAGGTAACTGTTTTAAACAATGATCAAGATACCAATATTGGCGATTTTAATATTAAAGGGATTGCTATGTATAACCTGCGCGAAGAAGCTAAAAAGTTTCACGAAAAGGGTCGTGGTAATGGTTATGTAATTGAAAAAAATGACAAACGAGTATACATCTCCGGAGATACAGAAGATATTCCTGAAATGAGAAGCCTGCAAAATATAGACATTGCTTTTGTATGCATGAACTTACCTTATACTATGACAGTTGAAAATGCTGCAAGCGCTGTTTTAGACTTTAAACCAAACAAAGTTTATCCATACCATTATAGAGGTACCGAAGGTTTGAGTGATGTTTCCAAATTTAAATCACTAGTAAACGAAGGCGATGCTTCAATAAACGTTATACAGTTAGATTGGTATCCAAACCAATAAGAATTTTAAAAATAAACATTACAGTTAGGCAGTGCATTCTTAATGCGCTGCTTTTCTTTTTCAGAAAAATTATTGTGTAACGCAGTAAGTGTTGAAAGAGATTTTAACCTGTTAAGGTGTTTAGGCAAGTGTGTAAGTTTATTGTTTGATAGTATTAAAAGCTCAAGCTGTTCACAGTGTACTAAAGATTCTGGTAAGACTTTTAATTGATTATTAGACAAATTAAGTGTCTTTAAACCTGTTAAATTTCCAAATGATTCTGGTAGCCAGTTTAATACATTATCTTCTAAATTAAGCCGTTCAAGTTGAGCTGATGCTATCCAAGAATTATCTAATTCATAAAGTTGGTTATGAGACAAGTCTAGTAGTTTCAAATTTTGTAACTCTTTAAAACTACTTGGAAGGTAGCTAATATGGTTGTTCTGTAAATCTAAATCTGTAAGGTTTTTACATTGTCCTATGCTTGTAGGAAGCGTAGTTAAAGCGTTTAAAGAAAGGTAAAGCACCTTCAAGTCTTTAAGGTTACCAATTGTATTAGGCAGTGATTTTAATTTATTTGCCGAAATATTTAAATGAATTAACTTTTTAAGATTACCTATGTTGTCCGGTAATACTGTTATCCCATTTAACTTAAGGTTAAGCGTTTCTAAATTAGATAGGTTAAATAATGCTTCAGAACAAAATGTGATATCATTTCGCATTAGGTTTAAAAACTGAAGTTGTTCAAGTAATTCTACATTATTTGGGATGTGTAATAACTCCTGATCTCTTAAATTAAGTTGTCTTGCTTGTAAATTTTCAGTTAATGCATCTTCTACAGAGTAATACACCTTATTTTTTAGTGGACTAAGTTGTTGTGCTTTTGTAAATGGTATTGCTGCCAAACAAAATAAACCAATACAGAATCTAAATTTTAATACTTTAAACATAATAGTTTATAACTAAAAAAGGCTGGACATATAAATGTTGCCAGCCTTTTCATTAATCTACTTAAATTACCTACTTTGTAGTTTTTAACACCTTGTATTCAAAACGTTTATTATCTGCAGTTACTTGTAAAAGCAACATACCATTAGCAGAATTTACTTGAGATAAATCCACAGTTATTGTATTTTGATTTATAGTTAAGTCATTTGAAGAAATTGCTAATACTTGTCTTCCTAACATATCAAACACATTTACTGAAGCTTTTTCTGGTATACTACTAAGCTCAATATTTACAATACCTGTTGTTGGGTTAGGGTATATGCTTACACCTTCTAAAGATTGAAACTCTGCAGTAGAAAGTACTTCTGCACCTAAATTTTCTTCTAAAGCAAATACGACAGTAGCAGAACCGTTAAAACTAACATCGTTTCCTGTAGCATCTGTTTGTGTACCATTTGTACCAGATGGATGTTGTATAGAGTAAAAACCATATTTGTTATCTGGAGTGAAAGTTAAACCAGTTGGCTCTGCTCCAGTAGGTGTTCTTGAAAATATTCTTACATCTGGATTAAGTTGTGTATGGTTTACACCTACAACCCATACATAATTATTACCGCCATCTTGTAATACCCATACATTACCATCATTGTCTATGGTGATATTATCGTTTCCGTTTGCCCAAGGTGCTACGCTTGGTCCAGATTCTGTCTGTAGCGTATACATTGTTGTAACACCACCAACAAAAGTTTCTAAATCTGCAGTAGTTGAACCATCATCTGTAAATCTGTATATCCTACTATATCCTTTTGATGCAAAATAAACGTGACCATCTACCACACTTATTTCGGCGTCTTCTACACCATTAAAATTTGTACCTCCTAAAGATGCTGCCGTATCTCTTATATTGTTGCGCTCTTCTTGTGTGTCGTTAGGTACTTGTACCCAAGTGGCACTAGGATTATTAACTTCTCCAGTACCAATACCTGGTAAATCGTTTATGTCTGCAACTAATACAAATACGTCTCCAGAAGATAAATCGAAAGGTGTGTCTGGTACAAATTTGTACATGCATTGTGTACCACCATCTTCGCCATAATAAGCTGCAGTTCCATCATTAGAAACCACAACGTTTTCGTGGTTCATTTTTCCCATAGCCCAAAGTTTATCTTTAATGCCATCGTTATCATAGTCCATAACTTGTTTGGTTACAGGATCTATTTCTACTAACCAGCCCACATCAAGGTAGCCATCATTATTGGAGTCATCACTTGAAGACTCTTCGGCTGTAATAATTGTTCCCATTGGTGTAACGCCACCAGAACAGTTTCTTATAGTTGTAACTAGGTTTTCATCATAAAAATCTACAGCTTCGGTAGCATCTACACTCCATAAATTTTCTTCTGTATCAAAGCTTACATCTAAGACAGAAACGCCTCCAGGATTGGTTTCGTGATTCACAGCAACATATCCTAAAGTACTACTTCCTGAAATAGGAACATAACCTGTAAAATCGTGATTACCTGGTACGGTATTGTTAGCAATCACGTCATTTTGTACGGTGTAAGATTCACCTTGCTTAAAAATAAGTTGAAATCTATGCGTGCTAGGAATATCTAAAGTTTCTGCTTGTCCTGTTGGAGCTAAAGAAGTAAAACAAGATATACAATTGTTTGCATCTTGTGCTTTGCTTTGGTTGTAGCTAACAAATAAAGAACATACTATAAGTGTTCTTATAAGGTGTAAATGTCTTTTCATTTGATATTTTTTTGGTTGGTTAATTTTCAATAAAAATACACTGATGAACTTGTAATGAAACTAAGTAAATCTTACCCTTTTGTTACCTCAAGTTTAATTGTAGATAAAGTATGTTAATTCAAAATGAAGCAGTATCTGTTAGAGATTTCAGAAATGCGATGAGGTCTTGTTTTTCCGCTTCAGAAAGGTTTAGAGAGTCTTCAGAAAGTGTTTGGTTAGTTACGTTTAAGTCTACGCCATTGCCACCACCATTGTTGTAAAAATCGATGACCTCTTCTAAAGTTTTATAAGCGCCATTATGAAAATACGGAGCAGTAACTTCTATATTTCTTACAGTGGTTGTTTTAAATGCATTTACATACATCCAAGCACTTTCAGTATGTATGCCGTTTGTAATTCTACCTTTATCATCATCTAGTTCTTTGTGTGTTGTTCTTGGGTTTTTTAAAACACCAAGCACTTCGCTTTCTGAATCTTTATAGTATGGTGGTACTAACCCTGCAAAAGTAGGAGCAAAATGACAGGTAGCACAATTGGCTTTTCCCATAAACAGATTAAATCCATTAGCAACAGATTCTGGAATGGTTTGAGATTCTCCTTTAACATAACGATCAAAACTACTATTAAAAGATCTGAGAGAACTTGTATAAGATGCCAAGGCTTTTAAAACACGTTCTCTAGATATTAAAGTATCGCCAAATGTGTTTTTAAATTTAGAAGTGTAGGCTTCATTTTTTGATAGGCTATTAAGAATTGCTGTATAACTGGAGTTGAATTCGTTTTCATTGAAGATAACATGCTCAGCTTGTTGTTCTAAATTAAAAGCCCTTAAGTCATAGAAAAATCGATTAGCATATACTGCATTTAATAATGTAGGTGTATTTCTTTGTAAGGTATCTCCATTTTTAAAGCTTATAGGTTTTGGTAAGCCATCTGTAAAAGCCAATTTAGGATTATGGCAAGATGCGCAACTTACAGTATTTGTTGTACTTAACTTGGTATCGTAAAATAAGCTTTTACCTAAAGACGTTAATAATTCAGAATCTTCTTTTTCTGTAAGGTCTGTATAGAAATAAGGATCTAACAACTTATCATCAAATAATGACGTTGTATTTAAATTCAAGGGTAGTGATTTTAAGATATAGCTGTAGCTTTCGTCATCTAAAGGAAAATCTCCCAATGTTTTATATAAAGGATCTATAATTTCTTTTAAAAAACCAAGTCTGTCAAAATTTTCGAAATTAGTTTCATTAAAGTAAGTAGCACCTCTATTTAATATCGACAATGAATGAGTTATCGCCTTATGATGTGATTGCTTATCAATCTTATTAAGATGAAGTGACATATTATCTAATACAACCTTAGTCTCGCTTATACCATTTAAAGATCCTGGCGTATCAAATCCACTAATACCCAAGGTAAAAATTCTAATAAGTTCAATTCTTAATGCTGTTATTAGTACAGAATGTGTAGGATGTTGTTGTTGTACATTCTTATGTAACCTTAAGCTGGAGAAATAAAGTTTTTTAGTAAGAGAGGCAATGTTAATGGCTTCTTTGTGAACATCCTCACTGTAAATTAGCTCATCTAAAATTTGCAATCCTTCTGGCGGCTTAATTTCAGAACGGTTCTTTACGTAAGATACTTTGTGTAATGGCGCACCATTTATATGAGACTCTATAAACTCTGCATATTTAAAAGCGGTATAAAACTCTATGCGCTTAAAAGAATGTCTTGCGGTAGCTAATTGCTCCTTTAAGTTAGACACAGAGCTTTTAGAAGCACTAAATTGTTGAGCTACACTATCCAAAGTTTTAGTTGCATTTAAGAACGCGTTACTGTCCTCAATTATCTGAGTAGAGTAGTAGTCGTTATTTACACTAGTTGAGTTATAATTTAGTGTGGTGCCAAAAATAATGGTACATATTAAGAAGTACAGTGTGTAAAGCTTGAATTGCATATATCTTATTTGCAACAAAAATATGTGCAGATATAAAAAAGCTCGTTATGGGAGCGTTATGTAAAGATTACGTTATTGAGATATTCATAGAAACCGTTTAATTTGGTACAACATATCATTAACCTTACTTTTGAGCTAAATATTTAAACTACTAGCAATCGTGATAACCACAGACCACATAAAATCACTCCAAAAGCGCGTGGAAAGCTTGAGGAGATATCTTTGACATAGATGCAAAGCGCATACAGATAACCAACGAAGAAGAACAAACATTTGCCCCAGAATTTTGGGATAATCCTCGTGCAGCTCAAGCTGTAATGAAAGAGCTAAACGTAAAGAAAACTTGGGTTGAAGATTACGAACAAGCCATTACATTTGTTGAAGATTTAGAAGTTATTTTTGAATTTTACAAAGAAGGCGAAGCAGAAGAAACCAACGTGAAAGAACGCTATGCAAAAGCTAAAGATCTTATTGAAGATTTAGAGTTTAAAAATATGCTAAGCGAAGAAGGAGACGATTTAAGTGCGGTACTTCAAATTACTGCTGGTGCTGGAGGAACAGAAAGTTGCGACTGGGCAGAAATGCTTATGCGTATGTATTTAATGTGGGCAGAAAAGCGCGGATTTAAAATTAAAGAGCTTAACCTACAAAATGGCGATGTTGCAGGAATTAAGACAGTATCCTTAGAAATTGAAGGGAACTTTGCCTTTGGTTGGTTAAAAGGCGAAAATGGAGTGCATAGGCTTGTAAGAATCTCACCTTTTGATAGCAATGCAAAAAGGCATACCTCATTTGCTTCGGTTTATGTGTACCCATTGGCAGATGATTCTATTGAAATAGATATAAACCCTGCAGATATTTCTTGGGACTTTGCAAGAAGTAGTGGTGCAGGTGGCCAAAACGTAAATAAGGTAGAAACCAAAGCTATACTTACTCACCATCCCTCTGGAATTGTGATACATAATTCTGAAACACGCTCACAACTAGAAAATAGGGAAAAAGCTATGCAAATGCTTAAATCGCAATTGTATGAGATTGAGTTGCGCAAACAACAAGCACAGCGTGATGAAATAGAATCCTCTAAAATGAAAATTGAATGGGGTTCACAAATTAGGAATTATGTTATGCATCCTTATAAGTTAGTTAAAGATGTAAGAACGGCTCACGAAACTGGTAACGTAGATGCAGTTATGAACGGTGATATAGATGCATTTCTTAAAGCTTTTCTTATGGCTTCAGGACAAAAACAAGAAGAAGATACCCTATAGTTTTAGAAAAGTTTAAGAGCATTTTTTTGATGGTCCATATACTTAGCATTATATTATTTAAGAATTTAAAATATATAGTGATGAAACGTATACTTATAATACTTACCATATTAATAGCTAATACAGTGGCTTTTAACGCCCAAAGTATTACGCAAGAACGTACCAGTGAAGAACTTGAAAAAGAGGTAAGACAACAAACTGAACAACTAGCTTCAGAATTAGGGTTAACAGATAAGCAGGCTAAAGAATTTGAACGAAATACAATTAAGTATTCCCTAAAAATAGATGAGGTCTTACAAAAAGACATCCCGAAGAAAAACAAGACATTTCAAATTAATGTTTTAGAAGAACAACGTATAAGAGCAACTAGAAATATACTTACAAAACCACAATACGACTTATATTTAAAGATGCTAAGCACCAAAGACGATAACAAATAGATTAACCAATTTAACACAACATGATAACAATATATCACAATCCAAGATGTAGTAAATCTAGAGATGGCGTAAAAGTTTTAGAAGAATCTGGGAAAGAATTTAAAACTGTTAAGTATTTAGATGACAACCTTTCTTTTCAAGAACTAACAGAAATAATTGGTAAAATTGGAATACAACCAATTGATCTTGTAAGGAAAAATGAAAAGATTTGGAAAGAAGACTATAAGGGTAAAGACTTGAGCAAAACAGATATTGTAAATGCCATGGTTAATAACCCTAAACTTATAGAGCGTCCTATTGTTGTTACAGATTATGGTGCCGTAATAGGAAGACCTTCAGAAAAAATTGAAGAATTATTAGATAAACCTAATCAAGAACCAATTTAAGTTTAGGAATTTCATATAATCCTTGTATATTTAAAATCTTAAAACTAAACTTATGAAACGCTTATTACTAGTATTAGCCCTTGTTGTAGGGTTTACATTTACAACACAAGCCCAATCTGCAAGCACTAAAAAAGCAGATGTGGCTATTGAGCAAGCTGCTAAAGCTAAGGTTGCAACACTTAAAAGCACTTTAGATTTAGATGTAAAGCAGGTTAAATTGATGGAGCAAAATCTATCTCAATTTGAAGCTCACAAAAAACAGGTTATGGATGCAGATATTTCTGCAACAGCAAAATCTGAAAAAATTGCAAAAATGGAAACTTATAGATTAGAGTCTGTAAAGCAAATTCTAACTAATGACCAGTATAACCAATATGTAGCACTATTGGGTAAAAAGTAATTTTTTACAACATATTAAATTTTAAAAGGCCGCAATTTTGCGGTCTTTTTTCTTTTAACACAATCTTAACTCTTATAGATTTTACATCTCTACACTTAGGTAGTCAAACACACAAAATTAATGTAATGACTAAAAACCTTCTAGTTGCTTTAATAAGCATACTAACTTTTTCTAATTCAATTTTAGCACAACAGTCTTCTGGAGATGAAGTTACTGTAACAGGAACTGTTGTAGATAAATCTGCAAACATACCGTTGGAGTATGCTACAATTTCATTTCAGAGTATTAATGATGCTACAAAATTAACTGGTGGCGTAACAGATGCAAATGGTAAGTATTCTATCCAGGTTCCTGTAGGCACTTATAAAATTACAATCGAGTATATTTCTTTTGAGCCTTATATAATTTCAGAAAAATCAATAACAGAGTCTACCAGCTTAGGTACTGTAAGTTTAGATTTTGCTTCAGACAGTTTAGATGAGGTTGTTATTAGAGCAGAAACAACTCAAGTAGATATAAGACTAGATAAGAAAATTTACAATGTAGGTAAAGATTTGCTAGTTCGTGGTGGTTCGGTGAGTGATGTATTGGATAATGTTCCTAGTGTATCTGTAGATGTTGAAGGTAATGTGGCGTTAAGAGGAAATGATAACGTACGTATTCTTATTAACGGTAAACCTTCTGGACTAGTAGGTATTAGTGGTAGTGATGGTCTTAGACAAATACCTAGTGAGGCTATTGAGCGTGTTGAGGTTATTACATCTCCTTCTGCTAGGTATGATGCAGAAGGTACTGGTGGTATCTTAAATATAATTCTTAAAAAAGATAAACTTGTAGGATTTAATGGAAGCGTAAATGTGACAGTAGGAGATCCTGCAAACAATACAGCTTCTGCAAGTGTAAATTATAGAACTAAGGATATAAACCTATTTACCAATACTGGATATTCTTACAGAAAATCTAATGGTGGTGGCTTTAATAATAGAGAAAGTTTTAATGAGGATTTACAATACAGGTTTGTAGATGAAGACAGAGATTTTGAAAGGCTTAGAAAAGGATTTAATAGCAATATTGGTTTAGAGTGGTTTATTAATGAAAGCTCTACTCTTACAAATTCATTCTTTATAAGAAACCAAGACAACTCTTCAGAAAATAATACAATTACAAACCGGTATGAGGATACAAGAGATGCGTTGTCTAACGCTTCCAGACGTTTTGATACAGAAACAGAAGATGACCAAACATTTCAATATTCTTTAAACTATGTGAAAGATTTTAATGATGATGGCCACAAGCTAACATTCGATTTTCAATATGAAAAGAGTAGTGAAGACGAATTTTCTAACATTACAGATACAGACACATTTCCTGCCGAGCTAGTGACAGACCAAGAGCGAGTACAAACTTTGGAAGATCAAAATGAAATTTTACTACAGGCAGACTACGTTTGGCCAATAGATGAAAACACTCAGTTTGAAGCAGGTTATAGAGGAACCTTTAATGACTTAACTACAGATTATACAGTATCTGCTATAGATGATAATAACAATTTTATAAGAAATGACTCTTTAAGTAATGTGTTATTTTATGGAGAGCGTGTAAATGCGTTATACTCTCAATATGGTAAAAAGATTAATAAGTTTTCTGTGTTATTGGGATTACGTTTAGAAAATACTCAAATTACTATAGACCAGATAACCACAAATAATTTAGCTAAGAAAAATTACACAAACTTATTCCCAACTGTAAATTTAGGATATGAGTTTACTGAAAGTAGTAGTGCAACTTTAGGATATAATAGAAGAATAAGAAGACCTCGTAGTCGTTTTATTAATCCGTTTCCATCAAGAAGTAGTGAAACAAACTTATTTCAAGGTAATCCAGACTTAGACCCTGTATTTTCTGATGGTGTAGACTTAGGATACCTTAAACGTTGGAAAGGCTTTACTCTAAATACATCTATTTATTATACAAGAAGTACAGATGTTTTTGAATTTATAAGTGAAGATACTGGCCAAGTTACCAATAATGGAGATGCTGTAGTAAGACGTTTTCCTGTAAACTTAAGCAGTAATGACCGTTATGGTTTTGAATTAACATTAATGTACAAGCCTGCAAAATGGTGGACCTTAAATTCTGACTTTAACTTATTCAACTCTAAGACAGAAGGTACGTTTAATGGCCAAGATTTTGGAGCAGACAACACAAGTTATTTTGTAAGATTAAATAGTAAAGTTACGTTACCTGCAAATATAGATTTCCAGACACGTATGTTTTATAGTGGTCCTAGTGAAGATGCACAGTCTAAAAGCGAAGGTGTATTTTCTACCAACGTAGCATTAAGTAAAGATATATTTAAAGAACAAGCTACTATTAGCTTTAATGTAAGCGATGTTTTTAATAGTAGAAAAAGACGCTCTGAAACCTTTACAGATACATTTTTTAACGAAAGTGAATTCCAATGGAGACAACGCCAAGCTACACTTTCTTTAACGTATAGATTTAATCAGAAAAAGAAAAGAGAAAGAGGATACGATGGAGGAGATGATGAAGGTGGAGAGTTTGAAGGTTAGTACAGCTAACTCTCTACAACAGAAAAACCCTTCTAAAATTATTTAGAAGGGTTTTTTTATAAAATAAAGCTAAATAAGATTTTAGCTATTTGCCTGTTTTTTAGCTTTACGCTCAGCTTGTTTTTCTTTTACCATTTCCATAATTGCACCACCAATCCAATAAGGAATAAAAGATGCTAAAAATATCATTAACCAAAAACCGATGGTTAAAATAGTTAAGAATGCTAAAAAGCCTAAGTATTGGTCAAAATCGAACATAACAGTTTTTTTCGTAAAGTTTGTCAAAGATACTAAAGCTGGTAAATGTTATGCAAGTGATAAGGCATTTTTTTCAACATAGAAATTAACAAGAATACTTTTTTATGCCTTTTAAGTAAAAAAGCCTGCCTTTTTAGGAAGACAGGCTTTTTAGAATATCTATAAAATTAGATTAAACAACAAATAAAGGTTTGCCGTTCATCATATCATGAATGCTATTTTTAACAGCATCTAACTCACTATCATTTTCAATATTATTAATTACACGGTCAATATACTCTACAATAGTTTTCATATCATCTTCAACCAAACCTCGAGTAGTAACCGCAGCAGTACCAATACGTATTCCTGATGTTACAAATGGCGACTCAGTATCAAAAGGAACCATATTTTTATTTACAGTAATTTCTGCTTTACCTAAAGTTTCTTCAGCAAGTTTACCTGTTACATTTTTATTTCTAAGGTCAATAAGCATCATGTGGTTGTCTGTTCCGCCAGAAATCACATCATAACCTCTTTCAACAAAAGCTTCTGCCATAACGTGAGCATTCTTCTTAACCTGAACCATATAATGTAAAAATTCATCTGTAAGCGCTTCACCAAAAGCAATAGCCTTTCCTGCAATTACGTGCTCTAAAGGTCCACCTTGGTTTCCAGGGAAAATGCCGCTATCAAATAAAGAAGACATCTTTTTAGGTTTGCCACTCTTAAATGTTAATCCAAATGGATTATCAAAATCTTCACCCATTAAAATCATACCACCACGAGGACCGCGTAATGTTTTATGAGTAGTTGTTGTACAAACGTGACAGTGAGGAATAGGATCAGATAGTAAGCCCTTTGCAATTAAACCAGCAGGATGCGCAATATCTGCCATTAAAAGTGCGCCTACGCTATCTGCAATTTCTCTAAAACGCTTATAATCTATCTCTCTTGAATAGGCAGAAGCTCCTGCAATGATAAGCTTAGGCTGTTCGCGCTCTGCAATTTTCTGAATATTATCATAATCTAATCGTCCTGTTTCACGTTCTACACCATAATGAACAGGATTGTATAATTTACCAGAGAAGTTTACTGGAGAACCATGGGTTAGGTGACCGCCATGAGATAAATCAAAACCTAAAAATTTGTCACCTGCATTTAAGCAAGCTGCAAAAACTGCAGTGTTAGCTTGAGATCCAGAATGAGGTTGTACGTTTGCCCAAGAAGCTCCAAAAAGTTCCTTTGCTCTATCTATTGCAATTTGCTCGACAACATCTACAACTTCACAACCACCATAGTAACGCTTACCAGGATAACCTTCGGCATATTTATTTGTAAGTACAGACCCAACAGCTTCCATAACTTGGTCACTAACAAAATTTTCACTTGCTATAAGCTCTAAACCATTTGTTTGGCGTTCTTTTTCTTTAGAAATTAAATCGAATATTTCAGTATCACGTTGCATAGGAGGTAAATCTTTAATTGAAAGCCCAAAAATAACAAAAAGCAAGTGTAAAATTGTCTTTAATGTATATATTTGATTACTTTATTGCACAACATATAAACATATAAACTCTATGAAAATAACCGCTAACGACCCAAAACGACAAACGTGGTTGCCGGTTCCCGATAAATCTGATTTTCCAATTCAAAATATTCCATTTGGTGTATTCCTTACACGTGACGATGTCATTACTATTGGAACACGAATTGGAGATACCGCTATAGATCTTGGAGCATTGCACCAATTAGGATACTTTGAGGGTATTCCTTTAACAGATGATATTTTTTTACAGGATACGCTAAACGACTTTATTTCCGATGGAAAGAAAACTTGGCGTTTAGTAAGAAATAGAATCGCAGAGCTTTTTGATGTTAAAGATAAATCTTTACAAAATCACGATGAGCATAAAGAACGTGTTCTCTTTGCAATGGATGAAATAGAAATGCAATTGCCAGTACAAGTTGGTGATTATACAGATTTTTATTCCTCTATTGAACATGCTACCAATGTAGGTACAATGTTTAGAGATCCAGATAATGCGTTATTACCAAATTGGTTGCACATACCAGTTGGATATCACGGTCGTAGTTCTTCTATAATACCAAGTGGTATTCCAGTACATAGACCATTAGGTCAAAAATTACCAAAAGGTGCAGATAACCCTAAATTAGGACCATCTCGTTTAGTCGATTTTGAGCTTGAGATGGCTTTTATAACAACAGATGCTAATCATTTAGGAGAACCAATTCCTATAGATGAAGCTGAAGACTATATTTTTGGACTAGTATTATTTAATGACTGGAGTGCTAGAGATATTCAAAAATGGGAATATGTGCCATTAGGACCTTTCTTAGCAAAAAGTTTTGCCTCATCAATATCACCTTGGATTGTTACTCTGGACGCTTTGGAACCTTTTAGGACAGACAGCCCAAAACCTTTAAAGAAACAGTTGGAATACCTTCAATACAAAGGGAAAAAGAGCTTTGATATTAAACTTCAAGTTGCAATACAACCAGAAGATAAAGTAGAAACTGTTGTTGCTAATACAAACTTTAAATACATGTATTGGAATATGAGCCAGCAGCTAGCACACCATACTATTAATGGTTGTCCTGTAAATTCTGGAGATATGATGGGTAGTGGTACTATATCTGGTCCAACACCAGATTCTTACGGATCTATGTTAGAGTTATCTTGGAGAGGAGAGAAGCCAGTGAAATTAAAAGAAGGTGGTGATCGTAAATTTATAGAAGATAATGATACGGTAATTATTAGAGGTTACTGTGAGAATAAAGACATAAGGTTAGGTTTTGGTGAAGTTTCCACAAAATTATTGCCTGTTTTTAAAAAACAATAAAAGCTTAAGTTTTTTATTTTAATAACAAAAACACCTACAGTTAACGCTGTAGGTGTTTTTTGTTAAATTCATTTGTAGGAATAAACTTTAACAAGATATTATTAATAGGTATAATGTTAATTGTATAAATTTATTTAACAAATTTTAAATTTCCTCTTATGAAAAAAATTACTTATTGGCTTTTTTTGTTAATATTTACAATTTCCTTAACATCTTTGGAAGCGCAAGAAAAGCGACAAACAACAACACAAGAACAAGAAATTGAAGCAAAACTTCAAACCCTATTTGGTTTGGAAAAAGAAGTTTTTGAAAGGCGTGTAAATATCTCTGCACAGCAACAAGCGCCTAAAGCTCTTAAGATGTCTAGTAATTCTTTACAGAGATCTACAGAAATTCAATCCTCACACGTACAATCTGGTTTTAACCTTCAAGGCGATTTAAGCTGTAGCCAAGAGCAGGTAAGTAATAATTTTGAAAATGGATTATTTATTGAAGCTGGCGGTCAAAAAGTTGCAGATGATTTTTTTGTTTCAATAAATACAGACACGTTTGATGTTAACCAAATTAGTGCTAACATACTAACACAAGGTGGTTTAGAAAGTGTTAATATTACATTTTATGAAGATGATGCTGGTTTGCCTGGTACACAAATAGGTGCTTCAATAATTAGTTTAGTCCCAACATCTCAAGATGTTATAGGGACAGCTTTTGGATTTGATGTACACGATGTAGTTTTAGATTTACCAAGCACAATTTCTTTTGCAGGCACAGGTACAGAAGCTGTAAGATATTGGGTTCAATTAGAAGGAAACCCAAATACTGCAGGAACAAGTGTTGGTATAGAGTCAACTTCTGTAGGTGTAATAGGAGAGTTATCTGTATTTGATAATGATGGAAATGCAACTAATGAATGGCTTTTAAATGATGGCGGCTTAGATAGTGTAATTACTATAAGCGGTAATTGTATACAAGTTTCAGGCTGTTTAGCACCTGAAAACTTTGTAGTAAGCCCAACTGGAGAAAATGCAGATTTTACTTGGGATAATGTTCCAGGTGCTGTTGATGGTTATACACTATCAGTTTTTGAAGCTGGCGCAGATCCTACTACTGCAACTGCTGTGTTTAGCGCTAATTATGGTGCGGGAACAACTATGGCAACAGCTACAGGCTTATTTACAACTACACCTTACGATGCGTATATAAATTCAGATTGTGGTGGTACAATTTCTGCTCAAAACACATTAAGTTTTTCAACTACTATTGAAGATCCTGTTTGTGGTAACAGTTATTTAGATTCAGGAGGAAGAGATAACAATTATCAGGACAGTGAGTTAATTACAACTACAATTTTTCCTGAAAATGATGGAGATGTTGTAACCTTAACTTTTACGTTTGTTGATATTGAAGTAAATACTACAGGCGCAGGAACTCAAGATGGTTGTTGGGATTTCCTAACCATTTATAATGGACCAGATACGTCGTCTCCTGTATTAGCACAAACTCTTTGTGGTGAGGCTAGTGGTTCTGGAGCAACACCATCTGTTGATACAAGTAATCTTGAAATAGGTGATTCATTCACATCAACAGATATGTCTGGAGCATTAACAATTGTATTTACATCTGATGAAGTCTTTAACTTTGGTGGATTTGAAGCCGTTATCTCTTGCGATGTGCCTCCTGTTTGTATGGCACCAGATTTAGTACTTGATAATGTTACTACAGACACTGCAGAATTTAGTTGGAGTGAAGTTGCAAATGCTAATAATGGGTATATCTTCTCTGTATTTAGCGAAGGAGCAGACCCTACAACAGCAACTCCTGTTTATACAGAAAATATACCTGCAGGAACGCTTACAGCTACAGCAACAGGTTTATCAGATACTACTATATATGACGCATACATCACTGCAGATTGTGATGCCGACGGTTTGTCTGCATCAGACTCGGTGACATTTGAAACCAATTTTCCAGATCCTGCTTGTGGTGGCAAATTTTATGATACTGGAGGACCAAATGGTGACTTTGAAAATAACGAAGACTACACAACTATAATTGCTCCAGATGATGCAGGAGATGTAGTTACTGCCACATTTACCTTTGTAAACAATACAGAATTTGATGTACTTACTGTAGATACTGGTGATGGTAGTGGCCCTCAAGTAGTACCAGAAATACCTATGGGAGGCACTCCAATCTCATATACTTCATTTGCTTCAGATGGTAGCTTAACATTTCAATTTACATCTTCAGGTGTAGTTGAAAATGCAGGTTGGGAAGCAGATATCACTTGTGATTTACCAGCGGCTTGTTTACAACCACTTAATTTTGATGTTTCAGCAATTACAGATACATCAGCTACATTTACTTGGGATGAAGAAACTAATGCAACAAATGGATATGTTTTAGAAGTTTATAGTTTTGGTGATAGTCCAGGATCTGGAACGCCTGTTTATACAGAAACTGTTGCATCTGGAACTTTAACAGCAACAGCAACAGGGTTAGACACTAACTCAATGTTTACTGCTTATATTTATTCAGATTGTGATACAGATGGTATATCAGAAACTACAGACATAGAGTTTGAAACCTTAATAACGCCACCAGCTTGTGATGGCACTTTTAGCGATAGTGGTGGAGTAGATGGTAATTATTCTTCTAGTGAGGTTACTACAACTACAATTACACCAGACAACGCTGGAGATGCTGTTACTATTACGTTTACTTACGTAGATATTGAAACAGCTACAGCTGCAGGAAGTCAAGATGGTTGTTGGGATTTTATGACCATTTATAATGGTCCAGATACCACATTCCCAGTTTTAGCACAAACACTTTGTGGTGAAGAGAGTGGAGATGGTGGTGCACCTTCTGTAGATACAAGTTTACTATCTGTTGGAGATGCATTTACATCAACAGATCCTTCAGGTGCATTAACTATTGTTTTTACTTCAGATAGTTCAGTTGAAGAGACAGGTTGGTTAGCAGACGTAACTTGTGCTACATTATCTGTGGATGAGTTTAGTGCAACTAACTTTACATATTATCCAAATCCTAGCACTGGACATTTAACTATTAATTCTAAAGAAACTATTGATTCTGTTGAAGTAATTAATCTATTAGGACAGCAATTAATTAAACAGAAGCCTAATAGCCAAGATTATACTTTAGACTTAACTACGTTAAGTGCTGGGCAGTATTTCTTAAGAGCACAAATAGATGGTAAAACTGTGGTAAAATCTATTTTAAAAGAATAAGTTTTAAATTCAACTAATATGTAAAACGCTGGTAATTAAATTACCAGCGTTTTTTTATTATACATTAGAATGTAAATTTAAACCTTGTCTTTTAGGTATTTAGCGGTGTAACTTTTTTTATTCTTCACAACTTCTTCTGGAGTGCCATATGCTAATAATTGACCACCAGTTTCACCACCTTCCAAGCCAAGATCTATGATGTAATCTGCACATTTTACAAGGTCCATATTATGCTCTATAACTATTACAGAATGTCCTTTTTCAATAAGTGCATTAAACGATTTTAAAAGCTTATTAATATCGTGAAAATGTAATCCAGTTGTAGGCTCGTCAAAAATAAATAATACCTTGTCTTTTGATGTGCTTTTAACTAAGAAAGAAGCAAGCTTAATACGTTGAGCCTCGCCACCAGAAAGTGTAGAAGAGCTTTGGCCTAATTGTACATAACCAAGACCAACATCTTGTAAGGGTTTTAGTTTTCGAGTAACTTTAAGTTCTGCTTGCTCATCAAAAAATGAAATGGCATCATCTATCGTCATAGTTAAGATATCATGTATAGATTTATCACCATATTTAACTTCTAACACTTCTTTTTTGAAACGCTTTCCTTGGCAAGTTTCACACTGTAAGTGAACATCTGCCATAAATTGCATCTCTATAGTAACTTCACCTTCGCCTTTACAAGTTTCGCATCTGCCACCATCAACATTAAAGCTAAAGTGCTTTGCTTGGTAATTTCTTATTTTAGATAATTTCTGAGAAGCAAATAAACTTCGTATATCATCATAGGCTTTTATATACGTTACTGGATTACTTCTAGAAGAGCGACCTATAGGGTTTTGATCTACAAACTCGATAGCTTTTACATTTCCAAATTTACCTTTAAGTTCAGAAAATTGTCCAGCCTTTTCACCATAACCGCCAACTTCTTTTAACATTGCTGGATACAGTAATTTTTTAATCAAAGTACTTTTTCCACTACCTGAAACTCCAGTAATAGCAGTAAACACACCTAAAGGAAACGTAACATCAATATTTTTTAAATTATTTTCTCTAGCACCAACTATTGTAGCTTCATACTTCCAACTTCTTCTTTTGTCGGGTAAGGGAATTTCCTTAGTGCCATTTAAATAATCTGCGGTTAAAGAGTTGGATTTTAAAATATCGTTATAGGTTCCGGTAGCGACTACGTGACCACCATGTGTTCCTGCTTCTGGACCAATATCTATAATTTCGTCTGCAGCTTTCATGATATCTTCGTCATGCTCTACTACAATCACGGTATTACCTAAGTCTCTTAAATCTTTTAAAACACCAATAAGACGCTCTGTGTCTTTAGGATGTAAACCAATGGACGGTTCATCTAAAATATACATAGATCCTACTAAACTACTACCTAAAGATGTTGCGAGGTTAATACGTTGGGATTCTCCACCAGAAAGTGTGTTACTTTTTCTATTTAGTGTTAAATAATCTAAACCAACATTAGATAAGAACTCCAACCTGCTCGTAATTTCTTTTAAAAGCCGCTTTGCTATAACTACATCATATTCATTTAAAGTTAGAGATGTAAAGAAATCTCTTACATTATTTAGAGGAAGCTCAACCAAATCTGTAATAGTTGCATTGCCAACCTTAACGTAATTGGCTTCGGGTCTAAGTCTTTTTCCTTTACATACAGTACATCTAGTTTTACCTCTATACCTAGATAGCATTACTCTGTTTTGAATTTTATAGGCTTTAGATTCTAGCTCAGCAAAAAAGTCATTTAAGCCAGTAAAGTATTTGTTGCCTGTCCACACTAAGTCTTTATGCTCTTGAGATAACTCAAAATAAGGTTTGTGAATAGGAAAGTCGAATTTATGTGAGTTGTTAACTAATTGATCTCTATACCAACTCATGCTTTCACCACGCCAAGGAAATATAGCATTCTCATAAATTGATAGTCCTGTGTTAGGAATTACCAAATCTTCATCTATACCAATTACATCTCCGTAACCTTCACATTTAGGGCACGCACCATAGGGATTATTAAAACTAAAAAGATGCGGATTTGGCTCTAAAAATGAAATGCCGTCCAACTCAAATTTATTACTAAAATGATAACGTTTATTAGTATCTAGTTCTTCAATAAAAAGCTCGCCTTTACCTTCATAAAAAGAAGTTTGTATGGAGTCTGCCAGTCTATTAAGATAATCTTCGTCATTTTTTGTGATAATTCTATCAACCACTAAAAACAAATCTTTAGGTTTTTTTGGAAGATTGGCTTCATCTATTCGTTGTACATCACCATCTACCAAAATTCTGCTGTACCCTTGTTGTAATAATACGTTTAGTTTTTCTTCTAGGGTTCTTCCTTTTTCAATTAAAAAAGGAGATAATAGTAGGAGTTTTGTACGTTCCTCATAGTTGGAGATATGCTTTACAACATCTGCTACTGTATCTTTTTTTACTTCTTGACCAGATTTAGGGGAATATGTTCGTCCTATTCGAGCAAATAAAAGTTTTAAATAATCATATACCTCCGTCGATGTGCCTACAGTACTTCTAGGATTTGTACTATTAACCTTTTGTTCAATAGCAATTGCTGGAGCTATTCCTTTAATACTTTCTACTTTAGGCTTGTCTAATCTGCCAAGAAACTGCCTAGCATAGGAGGAAAGACTTTCTACATAACGGCGTTGGCCTTCTGCATACAACGTGTCAAAAGCCAAGCTAGATTTTCCAGAACCAGAAAGTCCTGTGATGACCACCAATTTATTTCTTGGTATGACAACATTTATATTTTTTAAATTATGAAGACTTGCGCCTTTTATGATGATGTTTTTCTTAGGATTAACATCTATATCTTGGACTTTCATATGTAGTAAACTGCAATTTTTGCAAAGATAAGCAAAGCATTTTTGCTTTAATCCTGAGGTTTTAAAACATTAAATGTTAAAGTTTTAAGTTTAATTTTGCATAATTGATTTGAATGTTGTTATATTTACGCCCAACGTATCACACTAAATCATATTGCCTATAGCATACAGTTACTTTAAAAAATTTATGATCGCTTCTCTCGAGGCACCTAAAAGTAACATGTATGATGCAATATTCAACTTCAGATGCAGCTCTTGTCCGTAAATATATGGATGGTGACGAAACAGCACTAAGCACTCTAATAAATAGACACCAACAAAAACTTTATAGTTTTATTTATTCTAAGGTTTTTGACCGTACCATAACAGAAGATGTTTTTCAAGACACTTTTATTAAGGTTATAAGAACTCTTAAGCGAGGAAAATATAATGAGGAAGGTAAGTTTTTACCTTGGGTTATGCGTATTTCTCATAATCTTGTTATAGACCACTTTAGAAAAAACAGTCGCATGCCTAAGTTTGAAGGTAAAGGTGACTTTAGCATTTTTGATGTTTTAAAAGAAGATACATTAAATGCTGAAAAGATGCTCATTAAAGAGCAAATAGAAAGCGATGTACGCGAATTAATACATGAATTGCCAGAAGATCAAAAAGAAGTTTTAATAATGCGTATTTATAAAGACATGAGCTTTAAAGATATTGCAGAACAGACAGATGTGAGTATTAATACTGCTTTAGGGCGTATGAGATATGCATTAATTAATTTGAGAAAAGTTATAGAGGAGCATAATATTGTATTAACCAATTACTAAATACAATATGTTTGAATTTTAGGCGTTTTTAGGAATAACTAACGCATAAATTTAAACCATGCCAAAACTTTACTCAAATACATCTTCTGAAGAGGTTTCTCAATTAAAACCAAAAAAAGAAACAATTGCCTTTTTGTTGAATTATTCGAAGGCATTGCGAGTTATTGATTGTGACCCACTAAAGTTTGAGACAATTTTAAACTAGTCTCATCTAGATTGTTCTAACAAACCCATTACTTAGCCGAATGGGTTTTTTTTATGTTCTATTTTTTCTTTTTGTAGTAATCTGCTAATACAGTTTTTCTACCTATGGTTTTAGTAATAATGTCTTTGTCTAAGTCCCAACCTCTTGCTGGAGAATACTCTCTGCCGTACCAGATTATTTGTAAGTGAAGATCATTCCAAAGCTCTTTTGGGAATAATCGCTTTGCGTCTTTTTCGGTTTGCACCACATTTTTTCCATTGGTTAAATTCCAACGATACATTAACCTATGAATATGAGTGTCTACTGGGAAAGCAGGAATGCCAAAAGCTTGGCTCATTACAACACTTGCTGTTTTATGCCCTACAGCTGGTAAGCTTTCTAAAGCTTCAAAATCTGCAGGAACTTTGCCATCATATTTATCTATTAAGATTTCACTCAAACCGTGTATACCTTTTGCTTTCATAGGAGAAAGACCTACAGGTTTAATTATATCTCTAATTTCTTCAACAGATAATTTTACCATTTTATAAGGATTGTCTGCAACCTCAAATAAGAGTGGTGTAATTTTATTTACCCTAACATCTGTGCTCTGTGCAGACATAAGTACTGCTATTAATAACGTATAAGGATCTTTATGATCTAATGGTATAGGTATGGTTGGGTATAATTCCTGGAGTTTATCTATTACAAATTGAACTTTTTCAGCTTTGGTCATAATTGTAGGTTTATTTCAATTTAAACTTTTGAATGTGTAGATTAACATTTAAAACATCTTCTTTTTTAGGATGTTTAGTTGCTTCCATCTGTTTTAAAAAATTAAATAATGCTTTAGTGTCTTCAAAAGTATTATTGCTTCTTGCACTTACTTGTCTGTAAAAATTATCATTTAAAGTAGTGGTTTGTAACCTTAACTCATTCCTTATATATTCCATAAACAAAGAAACTTGTTTATTAATAATACTTTTATGGTCTTTTTTATCTAGATATAGACCTGCAATAGTTTTGGTATAATCGTAAGTTTTGTTGCTTAGTGGTGTAATTACTTTAATGGCTCTTTGTTTTCGCTTGCCTTCAAAAATTACAAATAAGACTCCTGTTATTAACAATAAATAATAAGACCATTTAAAATACTTATTACTAAACAACACATACATTAATGAGGTTTGAAATGTTTGACCGCTTTTATAATGCCTATCCCAATATATTTTGTCATTAGTATTTAAATAAGCTAAAGCGTGTTCTGTGTAGCTTATGTTGTCTTCCATTAACATAAAGTAATTGGTGAATGCTTTAGGAAAAAGATGTAAAGTAAGCGAGCCTTTACCATATGGTAATTTTATAAAATTTACGTAGTTTTCCTTTATCGCTCTATTTTCATTAAGATAGTCTGCATAACCTAAAATTGTAGTTTTAAGCGTGTCTATTTCGTTGAAATATGATACATAACTAGTTCTCCCAAAGTCATATGCGCTGTCTTGCTTAAATTTAGGATTCGAAAGATTTAAAAGAGGTCTTTGCCTCATATCCTTAGTAGACAGCAACGTTTCTGTCTGTAATCCTAGTGAATCTTTCGTAGGTTTACTTATGCTATTAGCAGATAAGAATACGTTGTTGCCTTTTGAAACCCAATTTAATAATGTGTTTAATTCATCTTTGTCAAAATAAACGTTATTATTAAGAAAAAAGTAGGTGCCTTGGTGTACTGTATCTTGTAAAAATTCATAAGGAGGTACATCAACTAAGGTTATATCGGTACTTTTATTTTGCGATAAGCTTTCGAATAAGACATAGCTTCCAAACGGTATTTTATCTTGGTTTATATAACTCTCAAACCAATTTACGGGCTCTTTTTCTAGCGACTCTAGGATAACTAATCCCGCTAAAAATGCTATGAAAATGCCAAACATTATTTTGTAAGACTTACTCATAGTAGTGTTTCAATTTCATTAAACTGCGCCTTGGCTTTTACATAGTCTTTTTGAGTAATACTAAAGTTACCATACCATATAAAATCATAGATTCTGGTAATGTTTGTAAACCCGTTTTTTAGATTTTTATTGGTGATCTCGTTAAGGTAATCTGTATTAGTCTTATCAAATTCATAGTCTATCTGTTCAGCATCTGTCAACTGCTTAAGAACAAATAAGTAATGGTACCTTATAGCTAACCTATACTGTTTATTATTTAATGCATCTTCAATTAAAGATGGTATGTGTTGTCTCTTTATGATATCTTCATCTTCACTCATTAAAACCTCTCCAGAATCTGGTGATTTTAAAAAACGATTACCAATATTTAATTTTATAAAAAGCCAGACTATAAACCCTACTATGCCAACAAGAATTAGATATGGTAAATAATTTACTAGAAATAGAAGAATTGCATTGCCTTCATAATCACCAAATAGCCAATTCATAAATTGAATCCATTTTGTATTAAGCCAGCGTTTGATTTTTTGCCACCAAGTTACTTCTTCAACTATTTCTACATAATTGAAGTCTGAATCTTTTTTTAAGTCTTTAATAAATGACCTGTCTATTTGTAATGGATTTACATCAGTATCATCAATTAAGATTTGCCTATCGGGTTTAGCAATAGTGTCTACTTGGGCATTAGTAACTAAGCTAAAGCAGAATATTAATATGTAAAGAAATGTTTTTATAATTCTGAATTAGAGCGGTTTCCTAAATTATCTATAGTTTCAATAGTACCAGTGTAATTCTTACGTTCATTTAGGTTGAAGTAAAGAAATGATGTCATAATTGCATAAAAAATATATAGTAGATATTGAAACACATTACTTATAACACTTAATGTAACATAAACCCAATCGAACATTGAGCTAGGATCGCCTTGAGAAATTTCTGATGATATAGTAAAGGCTTTCACAAATGTGTACATAAACATTGGTATTTGAACCACTAAACCAATAATATAAAGCAGAATACCAAAAATGAAAATCGTAATAAAAGACATCCACCAATTACTTTTAATAAGTTGAAAGCTATGGCTTATGCTACCTAATATGTCTTTCTTTTCAAAAATAAGTATGGCAAAAACTAACGTTAGGGGAACCATTACATAAATGCCAGGAATAACACATAACGCTAAACCTAAAAATAAAATTATTGAAGACACTACACCAAGACCAATTAGTTCCCAAAAGGTATACTTTACTTGATAGGAGATGTTACTTTGAGATATACTACCGTCATTTTGTATATAATCTTTTATAAAATTTAAAATGGTACCGTAGAGTAAAGCATAATAAATAAGGATTGAAATAATAAGAAATGCCATAGAAGCAAATAAATTTCCTAAGCCCATACCGGTATCAAATGTTTTAAACAACTCGCCACTAGCTAAAGAGCCTAGAGTAGAGTAGTTGTAATAAATTGTAGCGGCTACCAATATGAGGAAAAAAGGGCCCACATTTTTTATTAATGCTTTAAACAAAGCTTTATAGTTTTCTCTGAAGAATTTAAAAGTATCTGTTATAATCTCTCCTAGCTCACGCTGGCGCTTAAATTGTATTGAGTTGTCTTTCATGTTTTTTGTGAAGTTGTATTGGATAAATAACGTAATAAAATAAAATTAGAGCTAAGGATATAACTATTATGCATATAGCTAACCAGTCTGGCATTTCTGTATGTCGGGTTACAAAACCTTCTAAAAAACCAGCAATTATAAAAAAAGGTATTGTACTAATTACAATTTTTAAACCTGCTTTAATTCCATTTACAAAAGATGTAAGTCTGGTAAACGTATTTGGAAACAAAATACCTTGTCCTACAACCAAACCAGCACAGCCAGCAATTATGATTACTGAAATTTCTATAGTACCGTGAATCCATATAGTTCTCACAGATTCCCATAAGACACCTTTATCGTAAAAGAAATATTGAAATGCGCCAAGCATAATGGCATTACGCATAATTAAAAACAGTGTACCTATTCCTAAAAATATGCCTAATACAAATGCCATTAAAGAAACCCTTATATTATTAATGGTGATACCTAAAAACATGTTCATTTCACTGGCTTGTTTATAAACGGCCATAGGATCTTCATTAGCTATATTCTCTAACGTCATATTTACATATGCATCTCCCATTACAGCTCTAACAAATGCACCATCTCCAGAAGCAGAAAAAGCGCCAACTATTGTAAATAATACAAAAACTAAAAAGCTTAATAGTAACTGCTTATGATAGGCATAAAAAAATAACGGAAACTCTTTTACATAAAAGCTTAAAAATCTATTTCTAGATTCTTTTTTGGTTTTATAAATACTTTGGTGAGCTTTTACAGATAAGCCATTTAAATAGGTTAGCGTGTTACTTTTGGGGTAAAAGGTTTGCGCATAGCTTAAGTGGTCTGTAATCTCTACATAAAGATTAGAAATTTCATCTGGAGACACTTGTGTGTTATTAGATAAGATGTTTTCAAATCTTAACCATTTGTCTTTATTTTGCTTCACAAAAGCGGCCTCACGCATTTAGAGATATATTTCCTCAAAGAAACAGATTAAATGGATAATTTTCAAATTGAAACTGCTCAAAATATTAGTATACAACAACAAGTTGCTGGTATTGGTGAGCGTATGTTAGCTTTTTTTGTTGATATCTGTATTTATATAGCCTACGTTATTCTTGTAATGCTATCGCTTTCAGGTGTAAATATTTCTTCTGAAGACGAATGGATGTATGGTATGGTTATAATGTTGCCAATGTTCTTATACCACTTGTTATGGGAAACGTTTTGGAATGGAAGATCACCTGGTAAAGCAGCTGTAGGAATAAGGGTTGTAATGTTAGATGGTTCTAACCCTAATTTTTCAAATTACTTAATAAGATGGTTATTGCGCTTGGTAGATATATCATTTACATCTGGTAGTGTAGCAATAGTAACATTATTATTAAGCGGAAAAGGACAACGTTTGGGAGATATTGCTGCTAAGACCACTGTAATTACAACTAAAGGAAAAGTTAAGTTTAATGATATAATATACTCTAGTGTAGAAGAAAATTATCAACCTGTATATCCTCAAGTTACGGTATTTACAGATAATGAAATACAGAATATAAAAACAATCTTTTACCGAGCTAAAGCAAAAAGCCAACATCATATTATATTAAAGCTCGCGTCTAAACTTAAAGTAGTAATGGATATAGAAACAGAACAAAAGCCTATATTGTTTATTGAAACTGTCATTAAAGACTATAACTACTATACCCAACTGTAATGGATTTCTTTGTATTTGTTGATCTTATAGGAACAATAGCATTTGCAATTTCTGGTGTTTTAACAGCCACCAAGAAGCGTATGGATGTTTTTGGCATTATTATTATTGCTTTTGTAACATCAATTGGTGGTGGTACGTTAAGAGACCTTTTAGTAGGATTTCCCGTAGCTTGGATACGCAATACTTATTATGTTTACTTTATTATAGGATGCACAATTTTAGCTATTTTATTTAGACGAAAATTAAGACATGTAAGAACCTCTTTATTTCTATTTGATACTATTGGTATTGGTTTGTACACCGTAGTTGGTATAGAAAAGGGATTATCTGCAGATTTGTCTCCAGTAATTTGTGTTGCATTAGGAACAGTTACAGCTACATTTGGTGGTGTAATACGAGACATACTCTGTAATGAAATACCAGTTGTATTTAGAAAAGAGATTTATGCTACTGCCTGTATTTTAGGAGGTGTTTCCTACTTTGTGTTATTGTTCTTAACTCCTATACCAGAAGGTATTATTTTTGTTATAGCAGGATCAATAGTAATTACATTTAGGCTACTAGCAGTTCATTACAAATGGATACTGCCTACAATTTACTCGAAAGAAGAATTGGAAAACTTAAATTAGTCTAAGACTTCAACTGTAATAGGTATATTTCTTAGTGGCCATTCACTATCGTCTGTTTCAACGGCATTTATTTTATCTACCACATCCATACCTTTAGTAACTCTTCCAAAGACTGTATGATCATTATCTATATGGTGAGCACCATTTTTCTTTTGAACAATATAAAATTCAAACGGAGAAGATGCTTTGCTAACATTTTGTTCTGAATATTTAGCAGCTGCAAATGCACCTCTTATATGAGAATAACCAGCTTTAAATTCAGAAGGAATTAAAAAAGAACCAACTTTGCCTCTCATTTTGGCTGTGTCTGTACGATCGCTATTACCACCTTGAATCACGAAGTTAGGAGATACTCTGTGAAAAAAGGTAGTGTCAAAATATCCAAGTTTTGCTAACCTAATAAAGTTTGCTCTGTGTAAAGGAGTATCATTAAACAGCGTAACATAAATATCTCCCAAGTCTGTTTTTATAACAACACGATTTTCTGGGTTGTCTTTACCATAGGCAGTAAGAAAGGGTATAAGTTGTTCCTGCTCAATTTTTTCAACATCTGGTAACTCTGCTTCAAATCTTGCTCTACGTTCTGCAATAGTTTCAACATCTGGGATAGAATCTGGAATAAGATCCTTACTTACGGTCTTGGTGTTTCCTTTTTTCTGGGTTTGCTTATCTTCACAACCCGAAAGTAAAACAACTACGATTAACGCTAAATAAGAGAATTTATAAAATGACATTTGATGATTTTAAAGTATTGGCATCAAAAGTAGAGAATCTAGAACTTCCTGGAAAAAAAGCGTTGTTTAAAATGGCGCCAATGGAGCGTGTTAAGGAATTAAAAGATGTAGATATTAAAGCATTAAATCCTAGAGAAGCTGCCGTAACCGCATTATTTTATCCTAATAAAGACAACCAGACGTTTTTAATTCTCATTTTAAGGAAAACTTATAAAGGTGTTCACTCTGCTCAAATAGGTTTTCCTGGAGGCAAGGTAGAGCCAGAAGACAAAGACTTAAAAGATACTGCCAAACGTGAAACAGAAGAAGAAGTAGGAGTGCCATATGATGATATACAGCTAATTAAAAAAATGACAACGGCTTATATACCGCCATCTAATTTTAATGTACATCCTTTTATCGGCTATATAGAAGACACTCCTAAGCTAATAAAGCAAGACGATGAAGTAGAAGATATAGTTTTGGTTGATATAGATGATTTCTTAAATGAAGATAGCCTTATTGAAGAAACATTAACTACATCTTATGCTACAGAACTAACAGTTCCTGCCTTTCATTTAAATGGTCATGTGGTTTGGGGTGCAACAGCAATGATGCTATCTGAAATCAAAACCTTGTTTAAACAGGTGCTTTAAGAGCGGTTTTGTATCTTTGAAGTTCTGTTTTTTAATAAAAACTTAATTATAGACATTATATGGGGTTATTTAAAACCAATCCATTCGGGCATAAACTTATATTAAAAAAATGGCTCATTCGTATTTTAGGGGCTTTAACGCACAGGCGTTTTAAAGGGTTTAATCAATTACAGATTGAAGGTTCTGAGATTATAAAAAATCTACCAGATAACAATGTACTCTTTGTATCTAACCACCAAACATATTTTGCAGATGTTGTAGCCATGTTTCATGTGTTTAATGCAAGTTTAAGTGGCAGAGTAGACTCTATTAAGAATATTGGTTATTTATGGAATCCTAAGCTAAATATGTATTACATAGCTGCTGCAGAAACTATGAAATCTGGGTTTATTCCAAAATTATTTGCTTACGCAGGATCTATATCTATAGAGCGTACTTGGCGTGCAAAAGGCAAGGAAGTAAACCGTCAAGTTAAGATGAGTGATATAAGCAATATAGCAAAAGCTTTGGATGATGGTTGGGTTATTACATTCCCACAAGGAACTACTAAACCTTGGAAACCTATTAGAAAGGGTACAGCGCATATCATTAGGCATTATAAGCCAATTGTAGTACCTGTGGTTATAGATGGCTTTAGAAGATCTTTTGATAAAAAAGGATTACGTATAAAAAAACGCGGTATACTACAATCAATGGAAATTAAACAACCTTTAGAGTTTGATTATGAAAACGATAGTGTAGATGATATAGTAGAAAAATTACAGTTTGCTATTGAGCAACATCCTTCATTTTTAAAAGTAATTCCTACTGAAGAATTACAAGCTGAAGAGGAATTAAATAAAGAACGTAAATGGCAATATTAATACGCTAGATTCACATTAAATATAATTGACAGTAATATTTCATTGCTAAACATTTCTTTCAGCGATGATTTAGTTAATTTTCTCGTTAAATATTAAAAATGAGATATTTATTGTAAAATAGGTATAGTCTTTGCACAATATTGTGTAGATTATTCGTTGTGAATAATATGATTTAGTAATATTTTAAAACACTTTATGTTAAAAAGAATTTTTAGTGCATTTGTTGTTCTATTAATTGCCTCAACGTTAAGTAGTACTGCGCAAAACGAATTACCGTTACCAAGCAGTACCATTCAACCCATTTCTGAAATAGATAATGGTCCTTTGCAGGTGTTTTTAGAACAAGAAATAGAGAGTCAGCCTTATTGGAAAAAGTTGGCTTCTCAAAAACGTCTTGCTGTTGGAATTATCGATTTAAATGATCCAGATTTTGTGCAATACGCAGGTATTAATAGCGAAGAGATGATGTATGCCGCTAGTTTACCTAAAATTGCAGTCCTTTTGGCAGCAATGGATGCTATAGATAAATGTGAACTTATACCTACACCAGAAGTACGTAGTGATATGAAGCTTATGATTAGTAAATCTAATAACCAAGCTACAACCCGTATGATAGATCGTGTAGGCTTCAAAAAAATATCAGACATATTAACAGATCCTAAATACAACCTTTATGATAGAGAAAAAGGTGGTCTTTGGGTAGGCAAGCGTTATGCTGCACAAGGAAATAGAGTGCCAGATCCTATTAAGGGATTAAGTCACGCAGCTTCAGTTAAGCAAGTTTGTAGGTTTTACTACAAATTAGTTACTGGTAACTTGGTTAATAAAGAACGCTCTCAAGAAATGTTGGATATCATGGAAAACCCAGCATTACATCATAAATTTGTAAATACCTTAGACAGAATAGCACCTAATGCAAGGTTGTTTAGAAAATCTGGATCTTGGAGAAATTTCCACTCAGATTCTATACTTGTTTGGGGAGAAGATGGCAGGAAATATATATTGGTAGCCTTGGTCGATGATCCTAATGGTGAACAGATTATACGTAACCTAGTAGTTCCTGTTGAAAAAATCATAAAAAAACTGCGATCCTTTGAAAACAGTTAATTTATGTTTAGTTTCACTTTGTGAAAATTAAACAATTTTTTCTAAAAACATTTGGCATAAGAAGCGGCGAATTTGCCGTTTCTTTGCTATTACAGCTATATGTGTTTATCATTATTTCTACGCTTTTAATAGTAAAGCCTACGGTAAATGCATTATTTCTTTCTGAGCTTACATCAGAGGCGCTTCCTTATGCATTTTTGTTGGTAGCTTTAGTAGCTGTTGCCACATCTTTTTTTTATAATAAAGCATTAAAGCACTTTCCCTTAAATCAGATAATTACGGTAACCATCTTGGTGTCCAGTTTAGTGTTTATATCACTAAAAATTATTCTCAGCCTTAAGTTTTTTGCAGAATGGCTTTTGTATATATACTATGTATGGGTAGCATTATTCGCGTTATTAACTACATCTCAATTTTGGTTGCTTGCCAATCTTGTATTTAATATACGGCAAGCAAAACGACTTTTCGGGTTCATTGGTGCAGGTGCCATAACTGGTGGTATTGTAGGAGGTTACCTAACAACCTTATTAGCGCCAAAAATCGGAAATGAAAACTTAATTTTAATTGCGGCTGTATTAATACTAGCGTGTATACCAATACTAAATTTCATATGGAATAGACACGTTAAGAAACTAGGGTTTTTTAGGCAAAAACAACGAAGTGAATACTCTAAAGACACCTCTTTTAAACTTGTCTTAAAATCTAAACACCTTACTTACATAGCGGGAATTATTGGTTTGGGAGTTTTAATGGCTAAGTTAGTAGATTATCTGTTTAGTGATTTGGCATATCGTAAAATTCCAGATTCAGATGAATTGGCTTCATTCTTCGGATTTTGGTTTTCCACCTTTAATGTTATTTCATTGGGAATACAGTTATTCTTTACAAGGCGTGTACTCAATTTTCTTGGTGTTACAACCAGTTTATTATTATTGCCAATAGGAATTGGTGTTGCAGCTGTCCTGTTCTTGGTATTCCCAGAATTATGGGTTGTAATTATAATAAAAGCGATAGATGGAAGCTTTAAGCAATCTGTTAATAAAGCATCTACAGAGTTACTTTATCTACCAGTTTCTAACGATTTAAAAAAGAAAACTAAAGCTTTTATAGATGTTGTTGTAGATAGTATTGCAACTGGTATAGCAGGTTGTCTTCTCATCTTTGTAATAAGAGGTTTAAAACTGCCTACAATATATGTTACCCTTATTATTTTAATCTTAATTGTAGTTTGGGTTATCGTAATCTTTAAGGTGAGGAAAAGCTATTATAATGCGTTTAGAAGTAATTTATTAAGCTTCGCTGAAAAAACATCTTCTACAACACCCAAAAAAGTAACAAAGGCTACAAAGGAAACAGTTATAGAGGTACTAGAAAAAGGTGAAGATTCTGAAATATTATATATGTTGAAACGTATCAATTCTATTTCAGATAAACGATTAAAGACTTTAGTTATTCAATTACTTCATCATAAAAACCCAAGAATTCAAGCTGAAGCTATTTCTAACCTATATCATTTAGACAAAGGAACCGCTATTGTTGAGGTTGAAAAACTAGTGCACTCTAAGAATGATTACGTCGTATTTTCAGCAATGGAATATCTTTTAACGCATACGTACGTAAACAATCTAAAGATTTTCAATTCTTATTTAAATCATGACGATCCATATATCTCATCTGTGGCACTTTTATGTTTGTCTAAAGAATCTAGAGATAACGCATCAATAGGAAGACAATATGATTTACATAATAGACTGGAGCAAGCTATAATAAACTTAAACCTACCTAGTGAACACCATCGTACTGAAGAAACAATTGAGCTTTTAAGAGCTGTTGGTTATTCTCACGACCCTAAATATTATTCATTTATAACAGCACATTTTAACAATAGAGATGAACGTGTAGTATTGGCTGCTATTCGTGCAGCAGGAGATAGTGCAGCTGCAGTCTTTATAAACTATTTATTAGACTTTCTTCTATTAAAAAAATACAGAGAAGAAGCTATGGAAGCTCTCTTTAAGTTTGGCCCACAAATGATTAAGACGTTACGAATTATGCTTCATAAGGGCTCTGTAGCAGAAAATGCAAAGCAATTTATACCTGCAATAATGGCTAAATTTGAAACACAGTCTGCTGTAGACGAGTTATTTAAACTCCTAAGGCATAAAGACATTGTGTTAAGGTTAGAGTCTGCCAAAGCATTAAACAAGATTAAGAATAACAAACCAAAACTAACATTTAGTAAACGTAGAATAGTAAGACGTCTTTTAACTGAATGTAAAATGTATCAGGAGACATTAAGTGCTATGTCTTTACAGAAACAAATAAGTTCTAGGTTTGAAGATCAAAATAATTTTGATTACGATTTAGATGAATTTTCTGCACGACAAAGTTTAATAGATTTATTAGACAGACGTTTAGAAAATGGTTTGGAACAAATTTTTCAGTTATTAGGATTACGTTACCAGCAAAAGGATATAGATATTGCATATCAAGGTATTATAAGCGAAAAGAAAGATATGCAAGCCAATGCTATCGAGTTTTTAGATACGCTGCTAACACCTAACTTAAAAAGTACTTTATTACCAATTGTCGAGAATACAACTCTTGTTGCATCTAATGATGTGTCTGATACTATGTTAAGTGACATTCCTTCAGAATATACATGTTTTAAACGCTTGCTTAAGGGAAGAGATCTTAAAATTAAACTAGCAGTATTATATCTTCTCAAGCATTTAAATGATAAGCGTTATTTAAAATTGGTAAAGCCACTTATTAATCATCATCACAAAAAAATTAGAACGTTTGCAATACAGGCTAAGGACAATTTGCAGTCTTTATAAATACAGGTAGTAGCTATTTATAGGGCTACTACCTGTAAATAGTATTAACCTGTGTAAGCACCAGAAGAGTAAGTTAACTCATAACTGTGTGTATAGATTTCGAAAACAATCCCAAAAGGATCTTCTACATAACACATTTTAAAAGGTTTTTCTTTAGGATAATACTCTCTAATTGGCATACGCTGTTTACCACCATAAGCTTTAATTTTTTCAATAAGGTCTTCAATATTTGGATCTTGAACACAAAAGTGAAATAAACCAGTATTAAAAGGATTAAATTCTGGAGCTTCCTTTACACCTTGCGGAAAAGAGAAAAGCTCTACACCAATACCATCTGAAGTTGCCAAGTGAGCAATTTCAAACTCTTCCCAATCATTACCAAATACATCGATACACATTTGGCCTATTGCTGTATCTGTTTCCTTTTTAACTTTTGAAGGTTCCATAATAACATACCAGCCCATAACTTCTGAGTAAAATGATACTGCTTTCTGTATATCTGGAACGGTAATACCTATGTGTGAAAAAGACTTAGGATAATTCTTATTAGCTTTCATAGTTATAATTTTATGATGTAAAATTACTTTATATTTACCTCAAAAGCAATAACTTACCTAAATGTACTATAGTTACCTAAAGGAGTAAAATGCAGAATTACAATATGTTATATAGATTATGAAAACAACTATTTCTTGTCCGTTACATTATACAATGTCATTAATTGGAACAAAATGGAAACCTTTAGTGTTATTTCATTTGTTAGATGGTCCTTTACGATCTGGTGTGCTTCAGAAGAAAGTACCAGAGATATCAAACAAAATGTTTACACAAACTGTTAGAGAATTAGAAAAAGATGGCTTGGTTGCTAGAAAAGTTTATCCAGTTGTACCTCCTAAAGTAGAGTATAAATTAACCTCTCGAGGTTTAAGCTTAAAAGATATTCTTAAAGGTTTGGACCAATGGGGTGAGAATGATTTAAAGCAATAAAAAAAGCCTCTTCACACTATCCGGAAGAGGCTTTCTTTAAATATATAATTTAAAAAATTTAGCTCTCGTCTTTTGTTTCTTCTAAAACTTCGACAGGTGCATTTCGTTCTGTTACTAAATTATCTATCCTACCAGCAAGCGCTTGGTGATCATACGCAGAGTTTTTTCTTAATACGTTTGTCATAAGACATACTAAATATTTTTTTCCATCAGGATGCTCTACTATAGCAACGCTGTTCATATAATTGTAAACGTTTCCTGCATATTTTGCGCAAGATTGGCCATTACTACGATCACAACTGTATAAACTACCAGATTTAAAGAAAACTGCAGCATCATTTAAAGTAGGAGAGTAGGCGTATCTAATTCTACGGTCCGTCATATACAACAAACGTTTAATCTCTAAACTGCTTTCAGGATCTATAACTTTACCTTGTTCTAACTGTACTAAATATTTCATTAGACCGAGCGGTGTACCAATACTTCCACCAATATCACCTACATGTTTGTTTGCTCCGCTTGTAAAGAAACTACCCAAACGCCACTCATCTTCAGTAATACCTAAAAACCGAATTGGTTTGTTTACAACATCATTAGAGAGTTGAGTTAACTCTCTACGGTCTGTATCTTTCCAATACGCATTGGCTTGTTCTTCTGTAAGGCTAACATAATCGTAACCAAAGGCTTCCATTAATACAGCTTCTCGCCAAACCACACTTGCAGCACCGTTGTTACTTACACTCATCATATGGTCTACCCATTCATAAAGTGTAAACGTATCATCTGCTCTTACTGTACGTTTTATAAGTTTATCATCTTCTACATCGTAAATTGGCACTGTATGGTGATCGTATAATGCCCAATCTCCAGCTCTTATAACCTTATTTTTTAAAATCTCTGTTCGAGCATCCCAAGATTCAGGACAAATTTTCTTTAATTGTGAAAATAAAGCATTAGCTACCATTATCTTTCCTACGCTACCTGGTTGGTAACCTGCGCGTTCATTATAACCTGCATATTTTAAATTGTCTGGATTTGTCATATCCATTACAGTTACAGAATAACCTCTAGTACTTGGTAAGATTGCTTTAAGCTTTTTAGAAAACTCTGGGTCTTCTACTAAAAGTTCATTCAGAGTACTGTTCTGTTTTCCTGTAAGATTAAGTTTTATGCAGTTTAAAGGAAGTAGGGCTCCTTTTCTAATTCTTCTAAATTCTTTAGTACTGTCTTTTTGTATACGTTCTAATTGTAATAGGCGCTTTATACCTGTTGTTGCATAACCATCTATAGGATAAGACTTAGTGGTTGTAAATGCAAATGCGATAAGGCAAACTCCTATAACCGCTATGTATCTTAAAAATGTATTCATATTATAATGTTGTGTTTAAAGAAATAGTTTTTGAACCATCAACTTCTGGGCTAATGGATTTTAAGTATTCAGAACTTTTGGCATTGTCATTTTCTACAAAAGGCCTAATTTGAAATAACCAGAGTTTATTATTTAAAAAGCCAAGCTCTACATCATAAGGTCCAGTATTATCTGCCGTAGTAGTTTTAGGTAAGGTTACTCTTATATCTTTGGCCAAATCTCTTATATCTCCAATATTTTTTTCTGAGAGTATAGGAGCTTCAAACGTTGCAATGTTTCGTTCTAACCCACCATTTGCAGGTAGCCTGTTGTAATAGGGTTCTCTAGCAGGAGAAAGTAAACGTGCAGATTGAAAGGTATCAATTAACCAAGCCTCTGCAGATTGACCATCTACTGCGCCACCAGCACCTCTTGAGAAAGCTACTGTTAAATCGTCTTCATTATTGTTGCTTATGCCTTTTGTAATTAATACACCAGAATACTCAACATCTACAGAAGGAATGATCAAAATAGAAGGATATACATTTTCAGGATTATTTAAATATTGTTGCCGCCATTTAAAACTACGTTCTGTATATGGAGAAGCCCAAACATCTTTAATTCCTTTTAAAATCTTTTCTCTATCTCTTACATTGAAAACAGTAAGATTTAAACCTGCTCCTGTAAAGCTATCTAAATCTTCCATATTGGTATCACTTCTTAAAAATACAGGTGTACCGCCAATTGAAGTATTAAAGTTCTTTTGAAAACTCTGCTCTAAATCATTTAAGAAGCTTTGCTTTAATGGCATTTTTGCGATAGCTTCCCTAAGTTGAAGCATTCTGTCCAAAGTACATAATTGTACTTGCTCTTCAGAAAAATCTTCTGTTCTCATTTTAGAAGCTTGAGCAAAAGTCTCTGTAAGATAATCCCAATAACTGCCTTCTTGTAATGGCATATCTTGGTTCATATGCTCCTTAAATATCCCAAAAGGGATAACAGAACCATTAACCACTTTATCTGGAAACATTTGTTTTAATTGTCCTAAATTGGCTGCTTTAGGACCACAATATTTACCAGAACTTGCAGCATTTAACTCACTAAGATCCATAGGAGTTGTTCTACTTAAATCTATTTTTTGAGTTGGTACTGCAATTTTTTCCTGATCTCGTTCTTTTACTTCAAAAAGCTCTTCTTCATCATTACTCATATCATCTGCTGGCTTCAAGATAACGGTTCCTTTATTAGAAACAGCATAAAACATCTGTTCGCCATGATACTTACTTATATCATCTATAGTTTCATTAGAAATAACAGCATTTGGAATTCCTAAATTTCGAGCTAACAACTGCACGTGAGATACCAAGTTACCTTCTGTAACTGTAGCAATACCAGCAACTGGTTTAAGATCTGAAGGTGGTCTTTGAAAAATATATATCTTATTAGGAGATACATCGTAATGGTCTACTGCATTTTTTACAACTACAAGTTCACCAAGTGCATACCCAGGATTTAGACCTCTTATACTGCTTTGGTTGCTTACACCTTCTACTTTATTAGAGAGATTAGCTTCTTCTGCAATAAAGTTACCAAGTTCTCCAACACTATTACCTAATTGTAATGCTAATGAAGATCTTATGCGATCGTCTATAAAAGAATTTGCTTTAGGCTCAAAACCGGCATAAGTTTCAACATCGTCACCATAAATGGCATTTACCATTCCTGCACTCCATTCAACTTGACTTCTTGCAACATCTAATTTTTGGTTAAGCTCATCTAATGTAAGCGCTTTGTTTTTTGAATTTTGAAGTAAATGGTCTACCTCATTCCATTCCCACCATTCTACAAATCCTGCACTAGCTGAAGCTTGACTAAGTGCGTAAATCTTATCTAAAAGCTCTGCGACAGTTGTAGGTGTCCAATCTGGAGCTGTTTTAAAAATAAGGTTTTCTAAATCTGTGGAAATATCTAAAGCTGCAAGCCTGTCTGATGTGCTTCTAATACTTGTTAATTCTGTTCTTATATCACACATTAGGTTTGATGCATCTTCAATAAACTCAGAAGTTATAATAGTGTCTTTATGAATTTCAGTAAATTTTTCAATTTTAGTCCTTAAGTATGAACCGTTTGGTAGCACCCTTGCATTAGCTTTAAATTCATTAATATCAATAGGTTGGTAATACGCAGTCATCACTTTTATAAGTGAATCGGTTTGTTTTTTTATTTTCTCAGGAAGCTTTTCAGCATTTTTCTCTTGAAACTCTTCAACTAATTGAATATTGGCCTTTTCTGGTTGGTTATGAATTTTAGTCCTAATATCCATAAACCTAGAGTAATTATCGCCTATAGTTTTAGATAGTGTTCTGATAATTGCACCTTCTTGTGTTTCAGATTTGTGAGGAATGTCTTTTACAGATTCTCTAATTAAAAAGTAATTTGCATCTATACGAGCATCACTCCATAATAACCAGTTATAAAAATCTATACCCCATTCTTCTTCATCTTCAGATTGAACAGAACCTCTGTAATATTGTGCGCGTCTGTTTACCCAACCATCATCTATACGTTGTAGGTATTTATTAAGTTGATATTGTTTAATGTGAGAATTGTTATTTCTGCTATCCCAAAACTCTCCTTGCTCTGTGTAAGCTAAGATATCTGAGAAAAATAAATGGTTTTTCTTCTGAATTTCAATTAAATTATCCTTGTAACTAGCGTGTTGTATACCACCACCAATTTTATCTGGACAAGGGTCTTTAGAGTCTCTACGAGTACCATCTTCGCAAAACCATTCAATTTTTTTATAAGGACCACGATCTAAAGATTTGTACTCTTCAATTCGTTTAGATATGTCTTGGTTAGATAATTGTTGTGCTTGTAAAAAGCTAAAAGTACATATTGTAAACAGTACTAGAAATGTAATTTTTCGATTCAAAGTAACGTGAATTTTTGTTTAGCACAAGATACTTTGTTTTAAACAATATAGAATAGTAGCACTTGTTAAAACACCCTTAAATGCGGAGTGTTTTAGGAGTTTTAAGTGCTTTTTAAGTTACTCTTAATAAGGGTTTAACATTTAAAGCTAATCTGAGTTAAGTAAGAGTATTAATAAAATGATAAAGTTCACCTTACAGCTATCTAGGTTGTACTTTTCCTTTAATTTTAAATAAAAAACAGACATGGAAAAAGTACTTATAGTAGGCGCAAACGGAACAACAGGAAAGCAAATTGTGATGAAACTTAAAGATTCATCTAATTTTGAACCCGTAGCAATGGTTAGAAAAGAAGACCAGAAAGCTCAATTTGAAACCGAAAACATACAAACAATATTAGGAGACCTTGAAAAAGATTTAACTCATGTAGTTAAAGATGTAAATCGCGTTGTATTTGCAGCTGGTTCTGGTGGTGGTACATCAGACGAGAAGACAATAGTTATAGACCAAGAAAGTGCTAAACGTTTAATAGATGTTTCTAAGCTTAGCGGCATCAAAAAATTTGTAATGTTAAGCTCAATAGGAGCAGGACATCCGGAAGACAGTGACTCATTACAAGTGTATTTAAAAGCAAAACATTTAGCAGATGAACATTTAAAAGCAAGTGGTTTAACTTACACTATTGTAAGACCAGGTACTTTAAAGAATGATGATGCTGTTGGCAAGATTGAAACTAAAGATCAATTTGAAAAAGGCGGAAAAATTAGTCGAGCAGATGTAGCTGAAACTTTAGCTACAGTAGTTTCAGATGATTATGCTCAAAATGCAATTTTTGAAATGATTGAAGGTGAAACTCCTATTAAAGATGCACTAAAGGCACTTTAATAAAAGAAACATATATAAGATTGAGTTTAGAGCGCTAGTGTTACTGGCGCTCTAAATAGTTTAATAAAGGTGTTATAAACCTTTCAAAATCTTCTATATGAGGTAAGTGGCCTAAATCTTCCAACTCTACCAAAGTAGCATTTGGTATTTTATCTCGAGTCTCTTTACCTAGTTGGTCGTATAATCCCATTGTTGCTCTTACGTCTTCAGACACTAATGGTTTTCCTAACGCAGTACGATCTCTTGTGCCTATGATTAATAAAGTAGGACTTTCAATTTGTTTAAATTCATATACTACTGGTTGTGTAAAAATCATATCATAGGTAAGTGCAGCATTCCAAGATATTCTTTCATAATCTTCACTTAATGTCCAACCTGCTAAAAGGTTTACCCAAGCATCATACTCAGGTTTCCAAGTGTTGTCGTAATAATTTTTTTTCTGGTATGCTTTAATTGATTCATAATCCTTCTTTAACTCATTTGCATACCACCATTCTATAGGTTTATAAGGCACTTTAAGCTTCCAGTCCTCTAAACCAATAGGGTTAAGCAATACCAATTGTTGTGTAGTTTCAGGATACATTAAAGCAAAACGAGTAGCCAGCATTCCTCCCATAGAGTGTCCTAAAACTACAGTTTTGTTAATGTTTAAAGTATCTAACAAGTTCTTGGTGTTTAAAGCCAATTGCTGAAATGTATAATGAAAATGTTCAGGTTTTGTAGACTTTCCAAACCCTATTTGGTCTGGTACAATAACACGATATCCCTTTTTTGCTAAAGCATTAATAGTTGTTTCCCAATATGCTCCATTAAAATTTTTACCGTGCAAGAGCATAACATTTTTACCATTATAGTTATCGGGCTTAACATCCATATAGGCAAAAGAAAGGTTTTGGTTTTGAGCTTGAATAGTAAGGGTAGAAACCTCGTAAGGATATGAATAGTTACTCAAATTAATATCTAAGGCTTTAATGGAGTCCTGTTGTGCAGTAAGTACTGTAGAAAATAATAAAAGCGTGTATATAAGATATTTCATAATTACAGATTTCACTACAAGATACAATCAATTAAAAACTGCTAAAATAATGTAGTGTTAAATGGATATTAAAACTTTAGTTCTATTCTAATTAGAACTTAGTATTAGACCGCTTATAATCTGTACCTTTGCACTTCATTAAAGATATATATTTTGAAGACATTTTCAGACTTAGGCATTTCTCCTAAACTCGTTAAAGGACTTACTGAACTTGGGATTATAAATCCAACCGAAATACAAGAACAGGCTATTCCAGTACTATTGGAAAAGCCTACAGATTTTGTAGGCCAAGCACAAACAGGTACAGGTAAAACTGCAGCTTATGGTTTACCAATGTTAGAGCTTATTAATGCTTCTAAAAATCATGTACAGGCTTTAGTACTTTGTCCTACAAGAGAGTTAGCTATGCAAGTTTCTAAGCAACTATTTAAGTTTACAAAATACTCAGATAAAATATTCTCTGAAACAGTTTATGGTGGTGCTCAAATAGATAAACAAATTAAAGCCTTACAAAGGCCAACACATATTATCGTGGCAACGCCAGGCCGTTTGGTAGATTTAATGAAGAAAAAAGTAGTAGACCTTACTAACGTAAAAACTGTGGTTTTAGATGAAGCAGATGAAATGTTGAGTATGGGTTTTAAAAAAGATTTGGATACCATTTTAAGTGCTTTACCAGCTACAAAAAACAGATGGTTATTTTCTGCAACATTACCAGAAGGCATCAGGCAGATTATAAACTCTCATTTATCTAGTAATGCCATCAAAATTAAGGTTAGCGGAAAAAATGTAGTAAATAAGAAAATTGAGCATAAGTATATTCTTGTTGAAGATGCAGATAAGCTAACCACATTATTACAATATTTAAAATTTAAAGGTAAAGAACGTGGTATCGTTTTTTGTAAAACTAAAAACACTACCAAGACTTTAGCAAAACAATTAATAGCTAAGAACATCTCTGCAGATGCTATTCATGGTGATTTGCTTCAAAAGGAAAGAGATAAAGTTATGCGTGCTTTTAAAAATGAAAGCTTACGTATTTTAGTAGCAACAGATTTAACTGCAAGAGGTATAGATGTAGAAGATTTAGCCTTTGTTGTTCACTATGAATTGCCTAGCCAAGATGAATTTTATACTCACAGAAGTGGTCGTACAGCTCGTGCTGGTAAAGAAGGAATGTCTTTAGCTATAGTAAACTCAAAAGAATTAAAGCAGCTTAGATTTTTTGAAAAGACTTTAGGTATTAGTTTTTCACAGATACGACAGAAGTAAAATATATTATTTAATTCTTTTTTTCATCTCTTCAACTATATTGTAAGCTGCAGGACAAATGCCTACATTCTTTATAGTAAGATTAGATATTTGTTGAAACTTTTTTCGGTCTGTATGAGGAAACTCTGCACAAGCTTTTGGCCTTACATCGTAAATTAAACAATGGTTTTCTGCGTCTAAAAATGTACATGGTACAGATTGTAGCACGTAATCATTATCTTCATCTATTCTTAAATACTGGTCAATAAATTGCTGCGGTTTCTGCTTAAATTTTTTAGAAATGCGTTCAATATCTTTATTTGTAAATAGGGGACCAGTTGTCTTACAGCAATTTGCACAATCTAAACAGTCTGTTCTTGAAAACTCTTCTTCGTGTAACTCTACCATTAAACTATCCAAGTGCTTAGGCGTTTTTTTCTTAAGCTTAGAAAAGAATTTCTTATTTTCTTGTTGCTTATCTTTGGCCAAATTTGGAAGCTGGTCTATAAAATCTTTCATCCTGCAAAGGTACTTGTATTTTTAAATTAGTTCAGCTTATAATAAATTAAACCATCTCTTATGAAAGATGTTTTTGGTAAGGCAATTACAGATTATTTTAATGGTATAAACGATGCAGATATCTCTGTACACTCTAAAGATTTTGAAGATGACACAATTCCTGTTCATTATCTTTTTAGAGATTTTAGTGAGATGCCAAAGATTGAACAACTTGCATTACAAAATACTAAAGGCTCTGTATTAGATGTTGGTTGTGGTGCTGGCAGTCATGCTTTATACCTACAAGAGCAAGGTCATGATGTTTTAGCAATTGATACCTCAGAAGGTGCAATAACCACTTGTAAAAGGCGTGGTGTTGTTCAAGCTCGTCAACTCCCATTTTTAGAAGTAGAAGGTACTTTTGATACCATTATTCTATTAATGAATGGTACAGGAATTATTGGGTCGTTACAAGAGATACCTGCGTTTTTTGATAAATTAAAATCTCTCCTTTCCAAAAACGGACAAGTTTTGATAGACTCTTCAGACTTGATTTACCTGTTTGATGAAGATGATTTAGTACAAGGTTATTACGGTCAAATGGAATATAAATTGTCCTATAAATCTATAGAGACAGACTGGTTTAATTGGCTGTTTTTAGATAAAGATAATTTAAATGAGGAAGCTAAATTACACGGTTTTAATTGCGATATAATTTATGAAGGTGAGCATTATGACTATTTAGCAAAGCTTACTGTCCAGTAGTATAGCCCATTTGTTGTAAATCTTCTGTTACCATTCTATATAAATCTCTGCTCCAAATTTCAGAAACCTCTGCTACGCGTTGTTCTAGGCTAGTCTTATTTTCTAAAAGTTTAGCTCCAGCATCTGATGCATAAAAATCTCCAGCTACACTTTTTTGAGCTTTTGTAAGTTTTGTAGGATCTATCATCATTTGTTTGCCAGCCTCTGTATTGTAAAATGCTAACATACGTTTAATATTATCGTGGGAAAACGTAGTTCTATAAGGTGTAACAAGTAATAGCTTAATACTTTTAAGGGCTTTGGTTTTATATTTAGTTTCTAATTGTCTCCAGACATCATTAGATATATTGTTTCCTGCATATTGTTTTGAAAGCATTACAAATAATTGCTCTACTGCTTGTGCATATTGCGTCTCAGTTCCATTCACTTCTAAATAACTTACAATATCTTCATTATAAGAATTGCTTTGCCCGTAGGTAATTGTATTAAACGTTAAAATAATTGTAATTGCTATACCAAATAATCTCATAGGGTCGTTATTATTGTAATTTTGATACGCTAATATAAATTTAAAAAAGAGTTATGAGATTAAATACAATTATTATTTACCTATTTGTAGGAGTTTTCTTAATGAGTTGTAGTAGTGATTCAGATAATGATAATGGAAATGTAGATCCTAATAACCCAAAAGCTGGCAACCAATTACCTTTAGGGAGTTCTGCAAATGATTTGCTTAGTGATCAAAACTTCTCGAATTTAGCAATTGAAATTGCAGTAGATGATAATGTAAGTGTAAGTAATTCTGCTTTAATAGATTTAGAAGAATTTTTAGAGGCACGAACGTTTAAGACTAATATTACAATTACACAGCGTACTATTGAGTCTCCAGAGATGTCTCCATATTCTAACTCTGAAATTGTGAGTATAGAAGATAATAACAGAACATTATATAATACAGAAGATACAATAGCAGTATTTATTCTTTATTTAAGTGGACAAAGTGAAAATGATGAAGGTAACAGTGTTACATTGGGAACTGCATATAGAAATACATCTTTAGTTTTATATAAAGAAACTATAGATAATGCAGGGCAACCTTTAAATACACCTTCTGTTTCAGAAATTGAGTCTGCTACTTTACAACACGAGTTTGCTCATTTATTTGGTTTGGTAGATATAGGAACTGAAGCACAAACTCCACACGTAGATCCAGATTCTCAAGGTCACTGTAATGTAGAAGATTGCCTTATGATAGCTTCTATTGAGTTTGCATCTGGTATGATAGGTATGAATAGTGTACCTTCTCTAGATCCTCAATGTATAAATGATTTACAAGCTAACGGCGGAAGATAGTCTTAGGAAACATCATAAAAAAAGCTCGCAATTTGCGAGCTTTTTTTTTAGTTAACCTGTTCACCGTTCACGTAGGTTTCAAGGACTTTAATAGTAGGTATATTAGAAGCTTCAACTTCCATTATATTTTCATTTAAAACAATAAAATCTGCAAATTTACCAGCTTCTAAACTACCTTTTTCATCTTCTTCAAAGTTTGAGAATGCTGCCCAAATTGTCATCCCTTTTAAAGTCTCTTCTCTAGTTAAGGCTTCTTTCATATTAAATCCGCCATCAGGAAATCCAGAAGTATCTTGTCTTGCAACTGCAGCATAAAATGTTAAGAATGGGCTAACTTGCTCTACAGGAAAATCTGTCCCTAACGCTACTATGCCAGCTTGGTCAAGTAACGTATTATAAGCATAAGCACCTTTTATTCTTTCTTCACCCACACGATCTTCGGCCCAATACATATCACTAGTAGCGTGAGTTGGCTGTACACTCGGAATTATATTTGTAGAGAAATAATCAAAATCTTGATCTGTTATAATTTGTGCATGCTCAACTCGCCATCTTCTATTTTCTTCTTTAGAAAGTAATTTGTCATACGTACGTAACACCACAATATTAGCAGAATCTCCAATTGCGTGAGTATTCATTTGATACTCTGAAGCTGCAATACGTTCTGCAAGGGTTTTAAAGTCTTCTGGACCAATAACCATTGCTCCAAAATGATTGTCCTTATCTGAATATGGTTGCTTAAGTGCAGCACCTCTAGAACCTAAAGCACCATCGGCATATACTTTTACAGACCTAATATTAAGTCGGTCTGTTTTTATAATTCCTTTGTTTAAGTAGTAGTCTAAATTTTCTTCGGTATTACTAATCATACCATATATACGCATTTTTAAATCGCCTGCTTGTTGTAAGCTATCAATAAGGTGATATTCGTCTTTACTTAATCCAGCATCATCTACAGTAGTAAGGCCATAGCTAAAACAAATATCTTGAGCTTCCATTAAAGCCGCTATTTGTTGCTCTCTTCCTGGCTTAGGCACAACATCTCTAACAAGAGACATAGGATTGTCTATTAAAATACCGGTAAGCTTACCATCTTTTAATTCTACTTCGCCACCTTCAACTTTTGTAGTGTTTGTAATACCGGCCAGCTCTAAAGCTTTCTGATTAGCAATAAGCGCGTGACCATCTATTCTTGTTAAAGCTACTGGTGTATCTGGGAATAAAACATCTAACGTATCCTTATTTGGAAACTCTTTAACATCCCAGTCGTTTTGATCCCAACCTCGTCCTGTAATAAAAGGAACATTTTTTTCTTTTTGAAATGCTGTTACACGCTCAACAACATCACTAAAACTTTTAGTTCCCACCAAATCTACACGTTGTTGTTGTATACCTAAGTTGTAAAAGTGGCAATGTGCATCAATAAAACCAGGTAATATGGTTTGGCCATTAATATCGTTTTGAACATCAGATGTATAGGAGTTCGTTATGTCTTCAGAAGTTCCTACAGCAACTAACTTACCGTCTTTAATAGCCATTGCTTCGGCTTTGCTAAAGTTATCATCTACAGTGTAAATGTTTGCATTGTAGACAATTAAATCAACAGGTGTTTTGGTGTTGCAACTTTGAAGAAGTGCTAGAAATAGCAGAGAAAATACAATTTGTTTCATTATAATTGGTTTGTGAAAACTAAGATACTGAAAAATTGTGATTGACATAATTATCGTATTTTTCAGAATTAAGACTGTTACTATTGAAAACCCTTAAGATTTCCCGTTATTCAAGCAAATTTAAAGATCTATGGAATCGGTTTTGCCAAGATTCTAAGAATGCTACATTTCTTTTGCAACGTGATTTTATGGAATACCATAAGGATAGATTTGAAGACTACTCTTTAATGGTTTTTGAGGATGAAGCTTTAGTAGCTGTATTGCCGGCTCATAAAACAGATTATGCACTTTATAGTCATAATGGCCTTACTTATGGCGGATTGGTTTTGAGTCCTAAAGTAAAGCTGCCAAATGTTCTTGAAATTCTAAAGACTATACTTAAATATCTAGAGGATAATTCTATTGAAACTTTAGAGCTTAAGCCGCTTCCTAAAATTTATGAATCTAAATTTACTGGAGACCTAGATTATGCCTTGTTCTTGGTGAACGCCAAATTAGAAAAGCGTGAAGCAGCTTCTGTTATTAATTTACAAAAGCCATTTAAAATTCAATCTAACAGAAAAGAAGGTGTAAAGAAAGCAAGGGCTCATCAACTTGAAATAAAAGAAGAAATAAATTTTAATAGATTTTGGGAGTCAATTTTAATACCAACATTACGTACACAATTTGATGTCAATCCTGTGCACTCATTGAATGAAATAACTACACTGGCAAATAATTTTCCACAGCATATAAAACAATTTAATGTATATCACGATAATACAATAATTGCTGGAGCCACTATTTTTGAAACAGATGTGGTAGCTCATACTCAGTACATTGCGAGTAATGAAGATAGGCAAGCTTTTGGCAGCTTAGATTTTCTATTTGATTATTTAATTAATGAAAGATATTCTGATAAGTCTTACTTTAGTTTTGGAACTTCAAATGCAAATAATGGTAAGACCCTAAATAAAGGTTTAAATTATTGGAAAGAATGTTTTGGAGCGAGAACAGTAGTACATGATACTTATAGCATTAATACTAAGAATCATAAACTTATAACACAGTCTTTATTATGATTCCTTTTTTAAATCTACGTCAACTTAATTCTAAATACGATACTGCTTTTAAAAATGCATATCGTGATGTATTAGATTCTGGCTATTATATATTAGGTGAACAAGTTTCTCTTTTTGAATATAACTACGCAAGTTACTGCCAGGTAGAGCATTGTATTGGAACAGGAAATGGTCTAGATGCACTCACATTAATCTTAAAAGGCTATATGTCTTTAGGTAAATTAAGTAAAGGTGATGAAGTTATTGTAGCATCTAACACATACATAGCTACAATTTTAGCAGTTAAACTAGCTGGATTAACGCCCATTTTGGTAGAGCCAGATATTAACACGTTTAACCTTGATAGTCGTTTAATTAAAAATAGCCTAACCCCAAATACTAAGGTGGTTTTAATGACACATTTATATGGACAATTGTGTGATGTAAATGCAATAAGAAGTATATGTGATAACCACCAATTAATATTAATTGATGATTGCGCACAATCTCATGGCGCGCGATTAAACAGCAAATTAATTAGTGGTAATTTATGTGATGCTTCTGCACACAGTTTTTATCCAACAAAAAACTTAGGAGCTTTAGGAGATGCTGGAGCAGTAACCACAAACGATAACACATTAGCAGAACGCATAAAAAGTTTGAGAAATTATGGGTTTAATGAACGCTACGTGGCAGATTATGAAGGCGTAAACTCAAGATTAGATGACGTGCAGGCTAGCACCTTAAATATAAAACTTAAATTCCTAGATGAGGATAATGCCTCTAGGCAACATATTGCTAAAAGGTATGTTACTGAGATACAAAACGAGGCCATAATTTTACCATTATATGATAATTCTCAATGTCACGTATTTCATCTGTTTGTTGTAAGGGTAGCTAATAGAACTGCATTTTCAACCTATTTAAAAAATAACGCGATAGGATATAATATACATTATCCTGTTGCTCCACATAAGCAGCAAGCATTACAAGAGTTAAGTAAATTGAGTTTTCCAATTTCAGAGAAAATACATGATGAAGTAATTAGTTTACCTTGCCATCCTATGTTAACTGATACAGAAGTGTCTACCATTATTAACGTTGTTAATGCTTATAAATGAAGTTTTTAAATCGGCTTATAGGTGGTAATGTACTTTTAAAAGTAACATCTCTTAATTCTTTGAGTGTTATAGCCCAAATGGTATGTGGTTTAATAATATCTAAAGTAATAGCAGTTTTTGTAGGGCCACAAGGAATGACGCTTATAGGAAATCTTAGAAATTTTTTAGGCGCCGCACAACAAGTTAGTATTCTAGGTATGTATAATGGTATTGTAAAATATACCGCAGAATTTAAAGACGACAACCTTGAGCTTAAAAAGCTATTTTCTACAAGCTTCTATTTTGGTGCGTTCTCGACCATACTTAGTGCGCTTATCATATATTTTAATGCTGGTGTTATAAATGCATATCTTTTTGAAGGCGAAGATTATACAAGTGTAATTAAAGCCATATCCTTTGCGTTACCATTTTATTCGCTTAACTTTTTTTGTATTGCAATAATAAATGGATTTTCTAAGTACAAAAATTATGTGTTAATCACATTTGCATCAACATTACTTGGTATGCTCATAACTGTTACATTAATATGGCAACAGCAATTAACAGGCGCATTGTATGCTATTGTGGTAGTACCTGCATTAAATTTTTTAGTCACGTTGGTTCTTATATTAAACCAAAAGAACTTTGCATCGTTTCTTACCTTAAATTCAATTTCTAATAGTTACATAAAACGGTTAGGGAGTTTTGCTATTATGAAATTAGTTTCGGCAATAAGTTTACCATTAATTATGATTGCCATAAGAACTGAAATAGTAACAGTACAAAGTGCCACAGAAGCAGGTTACTGGGAAGCAATGAATAGAATTTCTAACTATTACTTGGTCTTTTTCACCACATTACTTACACTATATATTCTTCCTAAGCTCTCTGAGATTAATGATCCTAAAGCATTTAGAAAAGAAATATTTGGCTTCTATAAAACCATTTTACCATTATTTGCTGCTGGAATGTTAATTATATATGTGTTAAAAACCTATATCATACAAATTGTTCTTACAGATGAGTTTTTACCAATGTCATCTTTATTCTTTTGGCAGCTAAGTGGAGACCTAGTAAAAATTGCAAGTATTGTAATCGCCTATCAATTCCTAGCAAAGAATATGTTTTGGCATTATATTTTTGTCGAGGTAGGTTCAGTTTTAACCATTTACTTTTCTAGTCTTTATTTTATAAATACTTATGGTTTTGTAGGTGCTTCTATGGCACATTTATTTAGTTATACTATACACTTTATAGTAGTACTTATAATATTTAGGAAAGCTCTTTTTAATCTCAAATTTTAAGGAAGGAGAATTTATTCTTTTACTGAATTATAAACTTCAATATATTGTTTACTAACGGTTTCAAGGTTATGATACTTGGATACAAATAGTTTAGCATTATATCCTATTGATGCTATCTTCTTAGGGTTTTCAATAAGCTCACTAAGCTTTTCCACTAAATATGTGACATCAGGTTTTGCATTTATGCAGACGTCTTCCTGCAAATTGTAGTGCTCATAAAAACAACGTTCTGCTCCAGTAAAGACAACCTTCCCTTTTGCCATAGCTTCTAGAGCATTGTAGCCTTGATCGTAAGAATAAATTTGGTCTAAATGTATATGAGCAGAATTATTAGCTCTAACATACTCGTTGTACGGCAAACTATACGTAGAAGTGATTTTAACTTGATCCTTATAGTTCTCTTTAATACTCTTTAAAGCATCTTCAAAATAGGCGTTTCCTTTCTTAATATAATTACTGTTACTTATACCATGAAAAATATGAATAGGCGTTGTAGGCAATTCAGAAGGAAATTCTAATGCATTATGATCAATTGGCGTTGGTATTAATTTTGTCGTTTTAAGATTCCCTTTTAGTGATAATAGATAGTCCATATCTGTAGGAATTATGGCATCTACATTATTTACAACATAGCTATATTGAGACCTATAAGCTTTTGAAGTGTATTTTAAAGTATATTTAAACGCACTTGCAGTTACCTTTTTATGCTTTAAAGGTGTTAATAAATTATAGGGTTTGTCATTATTTAGCAACCAATCTACAAAGTGAGTATCATCTCCACAAGCACTTAAAACAACAGATTTATTATGTTTAAAAATTGATTGTAATACAGATTTTGCCAACCAAGGATATGTAAATAAAGCATCTGAATTTATAAGTTGTACAACATCATAATTCTTAAACTTAGATTTTAGAAATTGGTAACGTACGCCTTGTTCTACCTTTAGAAGATCTATTTTGAATAAGGTGTAAATTGCATTTTTAAATTTTCTAGGAATATAATATTTAGAGAACCAAACAGGCTTTGTTGAAATATCTACAGGATAGTTTTTATAGTTGTCACCATCACCAACTAAAACAACAGTATGTCCTAATTGTTGTAAGCCTTTTTTTAGGGAGTTATGAAACCCACTATATTCGCCAATAAGAAGAATCTTCATAATGATGGATAATGCTATCTTTGTAAAGATACTATTCTTATGGGTTTGTCAAATCTTTTGTTTGTTACGTTAAGACGTGTAAAGTACACGTGGCTATCTTCAGCTAAACGAGTTGTAGGTTCGCCTATTAAACACCAACCTCTTTTGCTTAATGGGTTAGGAGAGTTAAAATTTGGGAGAGCCAATCATTTTGGTGTCATAAGATCTCCACATTATTATACAGGATATAGTTATATAGAGGCTAGAGAAGTAACCGCTAGTGTTACAATTGGTCATAATTTTAATGCAAACAATAATCTTAGCATAGTTGCAGAACATGCTTCTATCTCAATAGGAGACAATGTGGTTTGCGGGTACAATGTACAGATATATGATTCTAATTTTCACGACTTACATTCAACTAATCGAATGGAAAATAAAGGAACATCTTCTTCAGTTAAAATTGAGAACAATGTTTTTATAGGTAATAATGTTGTGATTTTAAAAGGTGTTATTATAGGAGAAAATGCAGTTATTGGCAGTAATGCAGTTGTAACTAAAAACGTTCCTAGTAATGTTATAGTGGCAGGAAATCCTGCAGTACAAGTTAATACAGTAAAGGTTTAGGTTTTGACGATTTCTACATTAAAGCATACTATTCAAGAAGAATTAAAAGATGTGTATCCTGTACAAGAAATTCACAATTTTTTTGTGCTACTGTCTGAAGCTTATTTAAAAATGTCTCGTTTAGATATTGTAATGAACCCTGACACTGTAGTTTCAGCTGCTATTCTTGCTAATTTTACTGAAGCATTTAAACGACTAAAAGTTTTTGAACCAATTCAATATATAATTGGAGAAACAGAATTCTTCGACCTTAATTTTAAAGTGACTCCAGATGTATTAATACCACGTCCAGAAACCGAAGATTTAGTTAGGTGGATTATACAGGACCAACACAAAACGAATTTAGACGTTTTAGACCTCTGTACAGGCAGTGGTTGTATAGCAATTAGTCTTAGTAAATATTTAAAAGATGCAACAGTATCTGCTTTAGATATATCTACTAGTGCATTGGCTATCGCTAAAGAAAACGCTGAGAATAATAATACTAATATTCATTTTTTACTTAAAGATATTCTTGCTTCAGACAGCTTACCACAACACTATGATGTTATAGTTTCTAATCCTCCTTATGTGAGAAATTTAGAGAAGGATTTAATGAGTAACAATGTACTTGAGCACGAACCACATTTAGCATTATTTGTTGAAGACGATAACCCTTTAATATTTTATAATAAAATAATAAGTCTATCTAAAACGCACCTTAAACCAAATGGCACATTATATTTAGAGATTAATGAATTTTTGGGAGAGGCAACTCAAGCTCTTTTAGATTCAGATTCTTTTACCAATATTGAATTAAAGAAAGATATCTTTGGAAAAGATAGAATGCTTAAAGCCACTTTAACTTTATAAAATTATGAGTAAACTAACCGCTATTGCAGTATTTTGTGGGAGCAGCCCAAGTAATGATGATGCAATTTTTAGAGCAGCTTATGGTGTTGGAAAACACTTAGCCACTCATAAATTAGATATTGTTTTTGGTGGAAGTAAATTGGGCTTAATGGGTCAGGTCGCACAAGGAGCTTTAGATGCAGGCGGAAATGTAATTGGTGTTATTCCAGAGTTTCTAAGAACAAAAGAAGTAGTACACAATCATTTAACCGAGTTAATTATTACAGACTCTATGCAAGAGCGAAAGCTTAAGATGCACGAATTAAGTGATGGTATAATAACGTTACCTGGTGGTTTTGGCACTTTTGAAGAGCTTTTTGAAATGCTAACTTGGGCACAATTAGGACTTCATAAAAAACCAATAGGAATTTTAAATACTAATGGGTACTATGATGATTTGCTAGTGATGTTAAAAACAATGGTTAACAAAGAATTGCTTACTAAAGAAAATTATGAACTCTTGTTGGTAGATTCAGATTTAGACCAATTAATTAAAAAGATGGAAAGCTTTACACCACTACCAGTTCCTGAGTGGATGAATAAAGACCAAGCTTAAAAATGATAAGCATTACCAACCAAATAAGCTTAAAAGAGATTACACAACAAGATTCGACCTCACTTTTTCAATTAATGAAAGTCGTTTATACAAAAGCCTATAGTTATCTTTGGGAAGAACAAGGCGAATGGTATTTAAACCTTAACTGGACACCTAGTCAGATATCAAAAGAATTAAGCGATCCTAATGCAAGCTATTATTTTGTGTTAGTTGAAAATGAAGCAAAAGGTATTTTAAGGTTTGTAAGAGATGCAGAGTTTAAAGACAAAAAAGATCTAAAATCTTTAAAATTGCATAGGTTGTACTTAGATGATAGCATTCATGGAATAGGTGTAGGCAAACATATAATGACTTGGGTAGAGCAGTATGCAAAAGATAATAAGTTTCACGGTGTCTGGCTAGAAGCTATGGATACTAAAGTGCAAGCATTAGAATTTTATAAACGTTGCGGGTATAAAATAACGAGTAACTTTAGGTTAGATTTTAAACGAATGCATCCAAAATATAGAGGAATGCATAATATGTATAAAACATTAGAGTAAGTATAGTATGACAGTTAAAGATCAGATACAACAACTTAGAGAAGAGCTAAGGCAACATAATTACAATTATTATGTATTAGACAAGCCAGAAATCTCGGACTATGATTTTGATCAAAAATTAAAACAGTTACAGGATTTAGAGACAGAAAACCCTGAGTTTTATGATGCAAATTCGCCAACGTTGAGAGTTGGTGGGCAAGTCACTAAAAACTTCGATACAACTACCCATGACTATCGTATGTATTCTCTAGACAATTCTTATTCTAAAGAAGATTTAGAAGATTGGGAAAAACGTATTATGAAGATGGTAGATGGAGATGTGCATTATACTTGTGAGTTAAAATATGATGGCGCTTCAATAAGTTTAACTTATGAGGATGGAGAGCTTATTAGAGCTGTAACAAGAGGTGATGGTTTTAAGGGAGATAATGTAACCAATAATGTTAAGACAATACGTTCAATTCCTTTAAAATTAAATGGAGACTATCCTAAACGATTTGATATTAGGGGTGAAATTATCTTACCTTTAGAAGGGTTTACAAAAATGAATGCAGAGCGCGTAGCCAACGGTGAAGAAGCTTATGCTAACCCAAGAAATACAGCTTCTGGAAGTTTAAAATTACAGGATAGTACAGAAGTTTCAAAACGCCCATTAGATTGTTTGCTATACTCAATAATTGGCAAAAACTTAAATTTCAAAACCCAATTTGAAGGTTTAGAAAAGGCAAGAGAATGGGGCTTTAAAGTACCAGAAGTTGCAACACTAGCAAAAAGCACGAAAGAGGTTATGGCGTTTGTTAATTATTGGGACACCCATCGTCACGATTTACCATATGAAACAGATGGTGTTGTAATAAAAGTAAATAATTTACAGCAACAAGAAGAGTTAGGGTATACTGCTAAGGCACCACGTTGGGCAATGGCTTATAAGTTTAAAGCAGAGCAGGTTTCTACAGTATTAGAGAAAATTACGTATCAAGTTGGCCGCACTGGTGCCATTACACCTGTTGCTAACTTAATACCTGTGCAGTTAGCTGGTACAACTGTTAAGAGAGCCTCGTTGCACAATGCAGATCAAATAGAAAAACTGGACATAAGAGAAGAAGACACTGTTTTTGTAGAAAAAGGTGGAGAAATTATTCCTAAAATTATAGGTGTCGATTTTACAAAAAGAGATAAAAACTCTAAACCTACACAATATATTGAGCATTGTCCAGAATGTGAAACGCCGTTAGTGAGAAACGAAGGCGAAGCACAACATTATTGTCCAAATGAAGAACGTTGTCCACCACAAGTTGTAGGGAGAATTCAACATTATATATCACGTAAAGCTTTAGATATAGAAGGGTTGGGAGGAGAAACTGTCGCGTTATTAGCAAATGCAGGTCTTATAAAGAATTATGCAGATTTATATACATTAAAAATTGAAGATGTATTGCCATTAGAACGTATGGCTCAAAAAAGTGCAGAAAATTTAATTAATGGAATTGAAGCTTCAAAACAAATTCCTTTTGAACGTGTATTATTTGGTTTAGGCATAAGACACGTTGGTGAGACTGTAGCAAAAACACTTGTTAAAACGTTTAAAACAATTGAAAACTTAGCAAATGCCAAAGAGGAAGAGCTTGTTGAGGTAGAAGAAATAGGAGGTAAGATAGCAGAAAGTGTTGTAGTCTTTTTTAGTGATGAGTATAAAAAAGAGACCGTACAACGTTTAAAAGAGTATGGTGTTCAATTAGAGATATCTGCAGAACAATTACAAGGACAAACAAATAAGCTTGAAGGCGAAATAATAGTTGTATCTGGTGTATTTAATAAACTAAGTAGAACAGAACTTAAAAAAGCTATTGAAGATAATGGCGGTAAAGTATCCAGTTCAATATCTTCCAAAACTACATACTTGGTTGCAGGAGAAAATATGGGTCCTAGTAAACGCACAAAAGCAGAAGGTTTAAATGTTCCAATTATAACAGAAGATGAGTTTTTAGATAAAATACAATGAGGTTAAAAACGCAACACATTTTTTACGCATTTATAATAAGTGTTCTCTTAACTATGTTATTTGAATATTTAGACGTTTTTGAGTTTCAGGTGTTGTTTAAACCTTTTATAATTTTATGCCTATACTTTTATTATAAACGTTTAGAAACTAAAAAAGCATTGCTTTATGAAGCTGGCCTTCTCTTTGCATTTATAAGTAACATCCTATTTTTAGATAGAAGTATTCCTAGTTTTTTATTCTTTGGTGTTCTGTGTTCTTTAGGGTATCTCACAATATTTATATTTTATATTCTTAAACAAACCCGAAAACGTAATTTCTTAGCCGTATTAGCAACATCAACACCTTTGTTGTGTATTGCTGCATATCAAATCTATTTGTTTAGAGACAACTTAGAAAGTAATTTCTGGTTAGTTATTTTAGGAGGTTTTATAGTATGTATGTATTGTGGTCTTTCATTTTACACATACTTCTTAAGGAGTAGTAGGCAAACAAGTTATTTGCTTATAAGTGGTATTTGTATGTTCTCTACGGCTGTACTTTTTAGTATAGAGGTTTTCTTTTTAAACTCTGATATTCTGAGAGTTCCAGTAATTGGTTCCTATGCATTACTTCAATTCTCATTTATGAAATTTATTCTGGAAGAAGAATCTGAAGAAGACGCTCTGTATTTAGAAGAAAACCTGCAGTAATAAATTGTATTTTTGTCGAGATTTTAAAGAGCTATGGTATTAAATAAAATGAAACGGGCTTCAATAAAACGAAGCATACAAAAACTTACTACAAATAGAGTTTTAGAAAACCATAATTCTAAAATAGAGAAAGTTGTTTGTTTGGTAGATATCGATGTGTTTAGTACAGTTCAAGAACTAGATAAATTTGCAGAATCCTTAGGTGTAAAACCAAAAGATTTTAAGGTTATAGGGTATTCAGCTCAAAAGAAAACCATTAAAACTTATTCTGGGTTGCTTTTTACAAGCACAAAGATTGGCTGGAAAGGTGTGGTTAAAGATTCTGAAATAAAGGATATCATAGAACAACCAACAGATTTGCTTATAAATTACTATAATAAAGACGTTTTAGGCCTTGCATTGCTAAGTGCAAAAAGTTCTGCAAAATTTAAGGTAGGATTAGGTAATGTTAATCCGCAGTTAAATGATTTAATAATAGGCTGTGATATTACAGATATTAATACATTTAAAACCGAAATGGTAAAATATTTAAAAGTACTCAATAAACTATAAATGAAAAGCTTAACAGGAACAGGTGTAGCAATTATCACACCTTTTGATCAAGATAAAAATGTAGATGTAGAAGCACTACAGAATATAGTCGAATTTCAGATTGAAAATAATATAGACTATATCGTAATTTTAGGTACAACCGCAGAGAATGCAACTCTAACCAAATCTGAAAAAGAATTGGTTATCAATACTATTGTAAAGCAAACAAATAAACGTATACCGTTAGTTTTAGGGATTGGCGGCAATAATACCAGTGCAGTTGTAGAAGAATTTAAAACTACAGATGTTTCAGCGTTTGAAGCTATACTTTCTGTATCTCCATATTACAACAAACCAACTCAAGACGGTATATACGAACATTATAAAGCAATTTCTGCAGTTTCAACAAAACCAATTATAGTTTATAATGTGCCAGGAAGAACATCTTCTAATATTTTACCTGAAACAATAGCAAGACTGGCTAAAGATTTTAGCAATATTGTTGGGATAAAAGAAGCTAAAGGAGATATAGTTCAGGCTATGAAAATGATTGCAGAGACACCAGATAATTTTATGGTAATTTCTGGAGATGATATGATTACCTTGCCAATGGTCTTGGCTGGTGGTTCTGGTGTAATTTCTGTAATAGCTCAAGGTTTACCTTCAGAATTTACAAAAATGGTTAATCTCGGCCTTGAGGGTAATGCTAAAGAGGCATTTAAAATTCATCATAACATAGCACCAGTGATAGATTATATTTTTGAAGAAGGAAATCCTGCTGGAATAAAGTCTGTGCTAGAGTACAAAGGCTATTGCACTCCAGAAGTAAGACTACCATTGATAAAAGCTTCAGCAGTTTTACAGGCTAAAATTAAAGATTTTATGACAAGCTTGTCATAAGAGCAACTATTCATCGTATTTCTAAAAGACAACCAAATTACTAAGACAATAATTTCTAATTAATCTGGTTGTTTTTACTAGATAACTTTAATTTTTATAACTCGGCAGAATACAGTACTTTTGCCAGATGTTTTTACAGCACATGAAGCACTTATTTTTTACATTACTTACTATTATCTTGTTCTCGTCTTGTAGCGAATATCAAAAAGCATTGAAAAATGATGATATTGCTAAGAAATACGAACTTGGTATTTCGTATTACGAACAAGCACAAGATGGCGCAAAAAGGCCTAAAGCAAAATATAGAAAAGCTATAAAGTTGTTTGAGCAAATTTTACCACAATATAGAGGAAAACCTCAAGGTGAAAAATTAGCCTTTGTTTATGCAAATTCATACTACGAGTTAGAAGATTATTTTCTTTCAGGATACCAGTTTGAACGTTTTACAAAAGCATATCCAGATAGTGATAGGGTAGAAGAAGCTGCATTTAAAAGTGCAAGAAGTTATTATGAAGGCTCTCCAAGATATTCCTTAGATCAAGCAGATACAGACAAAGCTTTAGATAAATTACAATTATACTTTGTTACCTATCCAGAAGGCCAGTTTATTGAGGAAGCAAACGTAATGGCTACAGAGCTTGGACAAAAGCTTGAGAAGAAAGCTTACGAAATAGCTAAGCAATACCATCATACAGAAAACTATAAACCTGCTATTGAAGCTTTTGATAATTATTTAGTAGATTATCCTGGCTCATCGTACAGAGAAAAAGCAATTTATTACAAATTTGAGTCTGCTTATCTATTGGCAATTAACAGCTATGATTATTTAGTTGAAGAGCGTTTATTAGTAGCTAAAAGTTATCTTGATAATTACTTTAAGTATTACCAAGATGGAGAATTGTCTGTAAAAGCCAATGAGCTTAAAGCAGATATAGAAGAAAGATTACAAGAATATTCATAATTTATATACAGAACGACTATGGACGTTAAGAAGATTGATGCACCAGTAAACACAACAACTATCGATAAGAATAAGTTGGATGCGCCTACAGATAATATCTATGAGGCAATTTCAATTATCGCTAAACGTGCTACTCAAATAAACTCTGAGATTAAGAAAGAGCTTATCGAGAAATTAGATGAGTTTGCTACCTATACAGATAGTCTTGATGAAATCTTTGAAAACAAAGAACAGATTGAAGTTTCTAAGTTTTACGAAGGTTTACCAAAGCCACACGCAATGGCTGTACAAGAATGGTTAGAAGAAAAAATCTACTACAGAAATACTAAAGAAGAAAGTCAAGACGCATAATTTATGAGTCTACTTAGTGGAAAAAAAGTACTTATTGGCGTAACTGGTGGTATCGCAGCATACAAGTCTGCACTATTAGTACGCCAATTTATTAAATATGGTGCAGAGGTTAAGGTTGTGATGACACCTTCTGCTAAAGATTTTGTAACACCACTAACACTATCTACACTTTCCAAAAATGAGGTGTTTTCGTCATTTTATAATGAAGAAGACGAAAATGCGCAATGGAACAACCACGTAGATCTAGGTCTTTGGGCAGACCTTATGGTTATTGCTCCTGCAACCGCTAATACATTATCAAAAATGGCTAGTGGTACAAGTGATAATTTACTACTAGCAACTTATCTTTCAGCAAAATGTCCAGTATATTTTGCACCAGCTATGGATTTGGATATGTACAAACATCCATCCTCTTTACAAAGCTTTAAAACATTGCAATCTTTTGGAAACATCATGATTCCTGCCGGTTCTGGAGAGCTAGCAAGTGGTTTACATGGTGAAGGTCGTATGGCAGAGCCAGAAGAAATAGCTGCTTTTATAGAGCAACACCTAAAAGCTAGTGCTCCTTTATTACATAAAAAAGTAATTATTACAGCTGGTCCTACATACGAAGCAATAGACCCTGTACGTTTTATAGGTAATCACTCAAGCGGTAAGATGGGTTATGAGCTTGCAAAACAAGCCGCAAAACAAGGCGCAAATGTAATTTTAGTAAGTGGACCATCAAGCTTAACTATTGTTGATGATAGTGTAACTCTTATTAGAGTTAATACTGCACAACAAATGTATGATGAGGTACACAAACATTATGATTCTGTAGATGTTGGTATAGCTGCAGCAGCAGTTTCAGATTATAGACCTAAAGTAGTCGCAGACCAGAAAATTAAGAAAGCTGGAGAGGAGATGACTATTGTTTTAGAAAAATCTCCAGACATATTACTGTCTATGGGACAGCATAAAAAAAATCAACTTTTAGTAGGGTTTGCTTTAGAGACAGAAAATGAAATAGCAAATGCTAAAAAGAAACTTGAAAAGAAAAATTTAGATTTTATTGTTTTAAATTCGTTAAACGACAAAGGTGCTGGATTTAAGAAAGACACCAATAAAATTACAATTATAGATAAGGCACACAATGCTAAGAGTTTTGATTTAAAATCAAAAGCAGAAGTTGCCAAGGATATTATTAATGAAGTTATAGCAAAATTAAATGCGTAAATTTTTAGTATTAGGAGCGTTAGTATTATTTGGGTGGTCTTTAAACGCTCAAGAACTTAATTGTCAAGTTGTGGTTAATGCACAACAGTCTTCTAATTCTAATTTATCTGTATTTAAAACCTTAGAGAAATCTGTACAGGAATTTATTAACCAAACTACTTGGACAAATAAAAACTTTGGCCAACAAGAACGTATAGATTGTAGTATGTTTATTACAGTAAATAAACAAGAAGGCACAAACTTTAATGCTACTATACAAGTACAATCAACAAGGCCTGTTTATGGTTCTTCATTAGAAACCACAACTTTTAACTTTAATGATGAGCAGTTCAACTTTATTTATACAGAGTATCAGCCATTAGCATATGACCCAAATTCTTTCGACTCAAATTTAATATCTGTAATTAGTTTTTATGTATATACAATACTAGGGTTAGATGCAGACACTTTTGAGCAGGAAGGTGGTACAATGTATCATGAAGAAGCAAAACAAATTGTAAATACTGCACAACAGAGTAATACAGCAGGTTGGAGAGCTACAGATGGAAATAAATCACGCTTTAGGTTAAATGCAGATTTATTAGCAAATGCATTTACTAATTACAGAACTGCAATGTATACTTACCATAGGCAAGGTTTAGATCTTATGCACGAAGATCAGGAGTTAGCTAAACAGAGTATAGCATCTTCTATTACCTTATTAAAGGATATGTATAATAGTAGACCTAATTCATTATTAAATAGAGTATTCTTCGATGCAAAATCAGATGAAATTGAAGCTATATTTTCTGGTGGCCCATCTTTATCAATCAAAGAAACGGTAAACAACCTTAACCGAATAGCACCGTTTTATAAGGACAATTGGAGAAATATTAAATTCTAAGATTTCTTTTTTTTAAGCTTAGGTTTCTCACGTATCTTTAGACCAATTCAAACTACAAGACTTGTTACAATCATTATCTATAAAAAACTTTGCATTAATTGAAGATGTCAACCTTCAGCTAAACGAAGGGTTTTCAATAATTACTGGAGAGACTGGTGCAGGAAAGTCTATTCTTTTGGGAGCTTTATCTTTGCTGTTGGGTAAAAGAGCAGATTTAAGTGCAATAAAAGATTCAACAAAAAAATGCACTATAGAAGGTGTCTTTAATATTGAAGCTTATAAACTCTCCACATTATTTAAAGATGAAGATTTAGACTATGAAGACCAAACATTTATAAGACGCGAGATTTTACCATCTGGTAAGTCGAGAGCTTTTGTGAATGATACACCTGTAAACCTTTCTGCATTACAGGCTTTGGGCAGTAAATTGGTTGACATACACAGTCAACATGAAACCTTAAGTTTAGGAGATCTTAATTATCAATATTTAGTTTTAGATACTTTTGGAAATTCACTAAAAGAGCTTCATAAATACCAACATGATTTAGCTGAACTGCGAAGGTTATATAAAGAATTAGAAGTTTTAAAATCTAATCAAGCTGAAGCTAATAAAGTTTACGATTATAATGTCTTTCTATTAGAAGAGCTAGAAAAAGCAGCTTTAAAAAAAGGAATGCTTGAGGAGTTAGAAGAAACTCAAGATCAACTAAGTAATGTAGAACTTTTAAAAGAGCATTTAGGAAGTTCTGCAAATGATCTGCAACAAGAACAGTTAGGTGTACTGGAGCAATTAAGGACTATAAAAAGAAACTTATCTACAGTCTCTGGTTTTTCGAAAACCTATGCAGAGCTTTTAAACCGTATTGAAAGCAGTATTATCGAATTAGAAGATGTAGCTGAAATAATAGAAGAAGAATTTGAAAATTTAGAAGACAATCCTAAATTATTGGAAAGCACCAATGATAAGCTTCAATTAATTTACAACCTATTTAAAAAGCACAACGTTGAGTCTATTTCAGAACTATTAAAAATTGAAGAAGAGTTAGCAGAAACTGTAACTATATCACAAAATGCAGATGGCGCTATTAAAAGCCTTACTTCAAAAATAGAGACTAATAAAGAAGCACTTAAGGCAGATGCTTTAAAGCTTCAACAGAAACGATTAAAAGCTGTACCTAAATTAGTTTCTAATATAGAAAAGCTATTAGCGGAGTTGGGCATGCCTAATGCAAAGATTAAAATTGAGATAAATCCAGTCGAGCGTTTTACAAACTATGGTAGTGAAGATATGGCTTGGTTACTTTCAGCAAATAAAGGCGGACATTATTCAGACATTAAAAAAGCAGCAAGTGGTGGTGAATTGTCTCGTATTATGCTAGCTATAAAAAGTTTACTGGCTAAGAAAAGTAAACTACCTACTATAATTTTTGATGAGATAGATACAGGAGTATCTGGTGAGATAGCAAAAAAAATAGGAGATATTATGTTTGATATGGGTAAAGATTTACAAGTCTTATCTATAACACACCTACCTCAAATAGCTGCTAAAGGACAACACCATTATAAGGTTTATAAAGAAGATTTAAACAATACAACAGTTACACAAATAAGAAAATTAGAAACAGAAGATAGAGTAATTGAGCTTGCAGAAATGCTAGGCGGCAAATCTAAAAGTGAAGCTGTCTTGGCACACGCAAAGTCTTTACTTAACTAATAGTTTTGTTATATTTACCCCTAACTAATAAAAACAACCAATATCAATGTCATATAACTTATTAAAAGGAAAACGCGGGATTATATTTGGAGCTTTAGATGAGAACTCTATTGCTTGGAAAACAGCAGAAAGAATACATGAAGAAGGAGGAACTTTTGTTTTAACAAACGCACCTATAGCTATGCGTATGGGAAAAATTAAAGATCTTGCAGAAAAAACAGGTTCAGAAATCATTCCTGCAGACGCTACCAAAGTAGAAGATCTTGAAGCATTAGTTGATGGTGCTATGGAAAAACTAGGAGGGAAACTGGACTTTGTTCTTCACTCAATAGGAATGTCTGTTAATGTAAGAAAAGGTAATCATTATACAGATATGAATTATGACTATACAACCAAAGGTTGGGATGTATCTGCAGTTTCATTTCATAAAACTATGCAGTCTCTTTATAAAAAGGATGCGATGAATGAATGGGGTAGTATAGTTGCATTAACGTATATGGCAGCCCAACGTGTATTTCCAGATTATAATGATATGGCAGATAATAAAGCCTATTTAGAGTCTATTGCACGTAGCTTTGGATATTTCTTTGGTAAGGATAAAAAAGTTAGAGTCAATACAATATCACAATCTCCAACACCTACAACTGCTGGACAAGGTGTTAAAGGTTTCGATGGCTTTATAGCGTATGCAGATAAAATGTCTCCATTGGGTAATGCAACAGCTTTAGATTGTGCTAACTATACTGTAAGTTTATTTTCAGACCTTACAAAACGAGTAACACTTCAAAACTTATTTCATGATGGTGGCTTTTCAAATATGGGAGTTAGCCAAGCAGTAATGGAAACGTTTATGGATGAGTAAGTTATAAGTATATAATATATGTAAAAGAGCGCCAATTGGCGCTCTTTTTTGTATTACATATTATTTGTTAAAATAGGGTTTGTAATCGTGCAGTTAAATCAGATTAACGTTAAAATGTATATTTTATTAACAAAAGATTAAGGAATAATCAAATTTTGATTAGATTTGAGTTACTTTAAACTTAAAACTAAACAATTATGAGAAAAATTACATTGTTATTATTAATGATGCTTAGTGTATTCTACGGATCTGCGCAGTGCAATCCTGGAGAATCACAACTCTTCATCACAACGAGTGGCGGAAGCTTTCCTTCTGAACAATGGGTTTCTGTAACTTCTGAACCAGATGGTGCAGGCACAGTTATTTATGCACAAGGAGACGGTACATATGGTAATGGGTCAGGAAATTTAACCAATGAGCCGTTTTGTGCAACAGATGGCGAAACTTATTACATAAATGCTTATGATAGCTATGCAGATTCTTGGAATGGTGGTGTTTACACCATTACAGACGCTTCTGGAAATGTGGTAGCAAACAATGGCGGCGTTTCTCCAGATGATGGGACTGATGAAGACGCAGGCGGTGCATTTGGGAATACACAGGAACAAGAACTTGAGGTTTCTGAAGCGTTTTCTTACACGCCACCAGCTTGTGTTACGCCTTCAAATACTTTAGTTGAAAATGTAACTGCAACAACAGCAGAATTTTCATGGAACGAAGAAGTAAGTGCAACATTAGGTTATGATTGGAGAGTAATGAATGAAGGTGAAGATCCAGATGATGCTAATAATACACCAGTTGCAGAAGGTACAACTATGACATCTTCAGATACGACTATAACTATTAGTGGTTTATCTGCTGAAGTCACATATGATGCATATGTTGCTTCAAACTGTGACACAAACGGTTTTAGTGCATATTCAAGCGTAGTATCATTTACAACACCTTGCGCTGTACAGGTTCCAGATTACACAGAAACATTTAATGGTGGTGTTATTGCACCAGATTGCTGGTTAGAAGCAGGTTCTGGAGATCCTACAACTGGACCTATGGATTTAGGTTCTGGTCTTTGGAATGACGATGATTACTTAAATGATACTGTAGCATCAGGTGGTTCTGATAATTCAGCTAGTATCAATTTGTATACAAATAACAGAGAAGATTGGTTAATTTCTCCAACATTCGACCTGTCTGGAGGTACTTATCAATTAGTATATAATGTTGCGGTTACAGATTTTGCCAACTCAAATGAGCCAGAAGGTAACGGAATGGGTACAGATGATGTTGTGCAGATGTTGATTTCTGAAGATAATGGAGCTACTTGGTCACCATTAATGACATATGATGTAACAAACATTCCATCTCATTTAGGTCAAACAGAAATAGTAGATTTATCTAGTTATACGGGTAATGCAGTTTTTGCAATCTGGGCTACAGACGGTACAGTAAGTGACTCTGAAGATTATGATTTCTTTTTTGATGAATTTATAGTTAGAGTACCTCCAGCTTGTGAAGTACCTACTAACTTAGTTGCAGATAATATTGGCAGTACTTCTGCAGATTTATCTTGGGATGAAGTTACAGCAGCAAACTCAGGTTATGAATGGGTAGTAATGACAGATGGAGAAGACCCAACAGATACTGCAAATACACCAGTAGCAACAGGTACAACGGCAGCTTCAACAGAAGTTACAGCAACTGCAACAGGGCTTACTCCAGAAACAGATTACGACGTTTATGTAAGATCTAATTGCGGGACAGATAATATAAGCGAGTATTCAGATATAGTAGAAATTACTACATTACCTACTTGTCCATCAGTTTCAAATTTAACTGTTGATAGTGTAGACGAAACAAGTGCTTCAATTAGTTGGGATGCTGTTGCAAATGCTTCAGTTGGATATTTAGTTGAAGTATATGATTTTGAGGCAGACCCTGAAACAGCAACTGCTGTGTATTCGGAAACTGTTACAGATGTAACTTTAGTAATTTCAACTTTAGAAGCAGCAAATAGTTATGACGTTTATGTAACAGCAGATTGTGGTACAGAAGATGGTCAATCTACATCAGAAATGATAACAGTTTCTACAACTGTTCCAGATCCAGTATGTGGTGGTAATTTCTATGATACTGGTGGTATTGATATGGATTTCATGAACAATGAAGACTATACAGTAACTATTTTACCAGATACTGCAGGAGATTTAGTTGTTGCTACATTTACTTTAGTAGACACTTCAACGTTTGATGATCTTAGTGTTGATATAGGAGATGGAAATGGATTTCAATTAATTCCAGATTTAGCTGATGGTGAAACTTTAGTTTATACCTCAGAAGCTGCAGATGGTAGTCTTATATTCGAATTTATATCTTCAACAGTAGTTCCAAATCCAGGTTGGGAAGCAGCAATTACGTGTATTGCACCACCAGCTTGTCCAGATCCTAATAACTTAACAGTTTCAGAAGTTACTGCATTTACTGCAGATTTATCTTGGGATGAAGAAGCTAATGCTTCAAATGGTTATACTTGGGTTGTAATGGCAGATGGAGAAGATCCTACAGATGATGCTAATACGCCTGTTGCAACAGGAACTACAGCTTCTGGAGTACTAACAGCTTCGGTATCTGGTTTAGAATCTAATACAGCATACGATGCTTACGTATTAGCAGATTGTGGAGACACAGACGGTTTAAGTGTATATTCTGACATAGCAGAATTTACGACGCTAATTAGTTGTGAAGCACCAAGCAATTTATTAGTTGAAAATGTTACAGTAACAGGAGCAGATTTATCTTGGGAAGAAGTAGCTAATGCTTCAAATGGATATACTTGGGTAATTATGTTAGATGGAGAAGATCCTACAGATACAGCTAACACACCAGTAGCAACAGGAACTACTGCAATGGGAGTTCTTACTGCTTCAGTTTCAGGATTAACTGAAAATACTGAATATGATGCTTACGTAAGCGCAGATTGTGGTGATACAGATGGAATGAGCGATTTTTCTGATGTTGAATCATTTACTACTCCTTGTGCTATAGTAATTCCTAACTATACTGAAGATTTTGATGGTGGAGTTGTTGCTCCTGATTGTTGGATGGAAGCAGGTTCTGGAGATCCTACAACTGGACCAATGGATCTAGGTTCTGGTCTTTGGAATGACGATGATTACTTAAATGATACTGTAGCATCAGGTGGTTCTGATAATTCAGCTAGTATCAATTTGTATACAAACAACAGAGAAGATTGGTTAATTTCTCCAACATTCGACCTGTCTGGAGATACTTATGAATTAGTATATAATGTTGCGGTTACAGATTTTGCCAACTCAAATGAGCCAGAAGGTAACGGAATGGGTACGGATGATGTTGTTCAAATGTTGATTTCTGAAGATAATGGAGCTACTTGGACACCATTAATGACATATGATGTAACAAACATTCCATCTCATTTAGGTCAAACAGAAATAGTAGACTTATCTAGTTATACAGGTAATGCAGTTTTTGCAATCTGGGCTACAGATGGAACAGTTAATGATTCAGAAGACTATGATTTCTTCTTCGATGAGTTTATTGTAAGAACTCCTTTAAACTGTGAGCCACCAGTTGCTGAGTTTAGTACAGTAGATAGTTGTGATACAGGAGAATTTTCAATAGAGGTAAATGTAACTTCTTTAGGGTCATTCTCTACTATTGATGCTTTTGATGATCAAGGTTCTGCAACACAAACAATAACAATGACAGGAACTTACACATTTGGTCCTTATGCTTCTAGTACAGATGTATTAATGACTTTAGGTGGAGATGATGCAGATTGTAATATAGATGAAATAGTAACATTTGTTTGTCCAGCACAAAACGATGAATGTGACGTAGCTACAGACCTTACAGTAGGTCAAGATTTTGAAGATTTCCCTGTAAACGGTAATAATATTGGGGCTACAGATTCTATGCAAGGAGATCCTTCTTGTGGTGCATTTGGCTTTAATGGAGGAGATGTTTGGTTTACAGTAACAGTACCTAGTGATGGTATTCTTACTATTGAAACATTATCAGCTTCTGGTAGTCCTATAGGAGATACTACAATAGATGTATACTCTGGAGCTTGTGGTGATTTAGTAGCTGTAGCTTGTGATGACGATGGTGGAGAAGGTGCATTCTCTTTAATCGAGATAAATGATATGACACTTGCAGACCAAACACTTTATGTAAGAGCTTGGGAGTATGGTAATAATGCATTTGGAGAATTCCAAATCTCTGCTTACAATGCAAATGTTGTAGGTGTAGAGGATATTAATGAAAATGCTAATATTTTCCTTTATCCTAATCCTGCTTCTAGTGAATTACATATTTCTGGATTGCAAGAAGTTACTAACGTATCTATATTTAATATGTTAGGTCAGAAAGTTCTTTCAACTAAAACACAGAATATGATTAATGTTTCAGATTTAAGTACTGGAATGTATGTTGTAACTATTGATAATAATGGAGTTAAGAAAACAATGCGTTTTATTAAAGAGTAATCTTTAAGACTTTATTATTTAGATTTTATAATTCAAAATCCCGAAGCATTTGCTTCGGGATTTTTTATTTGGCTACCTTTACAGAGTGAAATTATCGTACTCTTTTATCATACCGGTTTTTAATAGACCACAAGAAATTGATGAACTTCTGCAAAGCATGCAGAAGCTAAATTTTACATCAGAATTTGAGATTGTAATAGTTGAAGATGGCTCTACACTTTCATCTAAATCTGTAGTAGATGAGTTTAAAAATAGCTTAAATATTTCCTATTATTTTAAAGAAAATTCTGGTCCAGGCGATTCTCGAAATTTTGGAATGTCTAAAGCCAAAGGAAATTACTTTTTAATACTAGATTCAGACGTAATTTTACCTCAAGACTACCTTTTAGAAGTAGATAGAGGCTTATCTGCTAATTACACAGACTGTTTTGGAGGACCAGATGCAGCACATGATTCTTTTACAGACATACAAAAGGCTATAAATTATGTGATGACTTCTTTTATTACCACTGGTGGAATACGAGGTAATAAAACGTCTACTATAAATTTTGAGCCACGTAGCTTTAATATGGGATTATCTAAGACAGCTTTTTTAGCGTCTAAAGGCTTCGGTAAAATACATCCTGGTGAAGATCCAGATTTATCATTACGATTACTAAAACTAGGATTTAAGTCTCAACTATTAGAAAAAGCAAAGGTCTTTCATAAAAGACGTATAAATTGGCATAAATTTTATATTCAGGTAAATAAATTTGGTAAGGTAAGACCAATACTAACTAAATGGCATCCTACAAGTGCTAAACTAACATTTTGGTTTCCTCTACTGTTTTGTTTAGGCTTTTTACTAGGTTTAATAGGAGTATTCTTTAATTTTTACTTTTTGTTATACTGCTATTTTGGTTATACATTAGTACTATTTATTCACTCTACTATTATTAATAAAAGTATTAAAATTGGCTTTTATTCGGTTTTGGCAATGTGTATTCAGTTTTATGGCTATGGTACAGGATTTGCAGTTTCAAAACTATATATTGGACTTATGAAAAGACAAGAACAACAACAATTCCCAAATCTTTTTTTTAAATGAGAAAAAAAGAGCAGCCTATTTCTATATTTAAAAAATTTAAGCAATCTAACTTTAAGGCATTTTTGTTTTTTCTCTGCATGTCTTTTGTTGTTTGGATACTTGTACAGTTTGCAAAACCCTATAAACAAACTTTAGATTTTGATATTAGGTACACAAATATTCCTAAGGATAAATTAGTGGAGAATAATGATAATAGCTTAAAAGTTACCATAGAAACCACAGGATTTAGATTAATAAGTTACACGTTCTTTAAACCTTATATAGATATAAATTTATCTAACTTAGAAATTGCATCAAACGAATTTATATTCGACATCAGTGAAAATAAAGAGTTTATTGCTAAGGAATTAAAAATATCAGAAGATGTTATTTCTTTAAAAAAAGAATCAATAAATATTCCTTTTAGTCAAAAAACTGTAAAAATACTTCCTGTAAATATTGCACATAATATTAAATACGCTGTAGGATTTTCTAATGTAAGTGATTTTAAAACAAACCCAGATTCAATTAAAGTAAGTGGTCCAAAATCTGTTTTAGACACATTGGAAGTTATCAATACAGAAGAAGTAAAGTATGATAATGTAAACAATAGTATTACTGGAGAAGTTACTGTGAACCAAGCTAAATATAAAGATGTTACATTTTATGAAACCAAAATTTCTTATGAGATTGAAGTAGCCAAGTTTACAGAAGGTAGAGTTAAAGTCCCTATTGAAATAATTAATGTTCCCAATAACGTGTCTGTAAGCATATTTCCTAAAGAGGTATATGTGGTTTACCAAGCAAGCTTAGAGAATTTCAATTTAATTTCATCTGAAGATTTTAGAGTAGTTAAAGACTTTAAAGAATTAAAATCTGAATCAGATTATTTTATCCCTAAATTGTACAAAACTTCACAACTATCTACAGAATCTAGAGTATTAGATACCAAGGTAGAGTTTATTATAAAGCAATGATAACAGTAGGTTTAACAGGAGGAATAGGTAGTGGTAAATCTACCGTTGCAAAAATGTTTGAAGATTTAAGCATCCCGATTTTTATTGCAGATATAGAAGCAAAACGCTTAATGAATTCCTCTAAAATTATTAGGCGTAAGCTAATTAAAGAGTTTGGTGATAACGCCTATACAGAAACAGGTTTAAATAGACCATTTATAGCAAGTATTGTATTTAATAATAAGGAAAAACTTTCTATACTAAATTCAATTGTTCATCCTAAAGTACACCAATCCTATAACCGTTGGCTTAAAAAACATAAAGACGAAGTTTATACGGTATATGAAGCAGCTATTATTTTTGAACTAGAAAGGCAGAATGAATTTGATTATACAATTTTAGTAACCGCAGATGAAAATTTGAAATTGGACCGTTTAATAAAACGCGATAATACAACTAAGGAAGAATTACAGAAAAGAATGAATAATCAATGGTCTGATGAAAAGAAAATACCTTTAGCCGACTTTGTAATTGAAAATGATAATTTAAACCACACAAAAGCACAAGTATCTATAATTAATAGTCAATTAATAAAGAAACACAATTCTTAACAATTTGTTAAATTTAACAATTATGAATGTTAAAATTGTACATTTGAGTGAATGAATAAAAGGCTTTTCTACTTACTGGTAACCCTAATGAGTGTCTCACTTATTGGGATTGTTTTTGTTCAAGGGTATTGGATTAAAAATACCGTAGAGGTTAATGAACAACAGTTTTCATTAAAAGCCAATCAAATTCTTCTAGATGTTTCTAACAGATTAGAATTACGTGAGTTAGAAATATATTACTTCGCATTTAAGAAAGTTGCAGATAGTATAGGTTCTGCCCAAGATGTTTCTTTTGGTGAATTCTTCAAAATTCAGCAAGACGATTTTACAAATGAGACATTTATATATTCCAATGGCTTATTAGAGGAAGATTATAAGATATCATCATCATTCTTAAACTCCAATGTTGATAGTTTAAAATTTAAAAAGCTTGTAAAACAACAAGCTGAACGTATTATAAAAGAGAAAAGCGCTCAGAAATCTCCGAAAATATCAGATAAGCGTATTCAGGAGCTTATAAATATGGATCCCTTTGAAAAGGATTATATTAGGCGTGCTGTACAAATTTATGGATCTAAACTGCCTATACATAGGCGTGTGCCAAAAAATGTACTTCGAGATTATCTAACTGAAGAGCTTGAGATTAGAAACTTAAATACAGATTTTGAATATGGTATTTATAGTAATTCATTAGCAACTAAAGTTCGTACAGAAGACTTTGAGTTAAAGTCATCTTCAACCTATGGCATCTCGCTTTTTGACACGCAATTAAATAAAAGTGGTTATACTTTATATGTAAACTTTCCGCAAAAGAATAGCTTGATACTGAGTAGTATAACATTACTTTCTGTATTATCAATCATTTTTACGCTTATCATTATTGTGGCGTATACCAGTGCATTAACCCAATTAATAAGACAGCGTCAAATCTCAGAAATTAAGACAGACTTTATTAATAACATGACGCACGAGTTTAAAACGCCAATTGCTACAACAAAATTGGCTTTGGACTTTTTGAAGAACCCAAAAGCCCAATCTAAACCAGAAATACTACAAAGGTATTTAGGGATGATACGCGAAGAAAATGAGCGTATGAACAGTCAAGTAGAAAACATCTTGCAAATAAGTAGGCTAGAGAAGAATGAACTTGATATTAAGAAAGAACCAAAGAATATTCACGATCTTATTAAGAAGTCTATGGATCACGTAACACTTCTTGTGGAGAATAGAGATGGTTATTTAAAAAGCCACTTTGGAGCATTAAAAACAAATGTATTAGCTAACGAGTCTCACTTAACAAATGTTATTGTAAATATTTTAGACAATGCTAATAAATATTCACCAGAAGCTCCTAAAATAGATATTTACACAGAAAATGTTAAGAACCATATTTTAATTAAAATAAGAGACCAAGGTTCTGGTATGAATAAAAAAACAAGACTTAATATATTTGATAAATTTTACAGAGCACATACAGGAGATGTGCATGATGTAAAAGGACATGGATTGGGTCTTGCTTACTCTAAGCGAATAGTAGAAGAGCATTATGGAGAAATTACCGTAAACTCTGAAAGAGGGAAAGGAAGTACCTTTATAATTAAATTACCAATAATTAATCAATAACAAATGGAAACTGAAAACAAAAAAATCCTACTGGTAGAAGACGATCCAAATTTTGGAATCGTACTTAAAGATTACCTATCTATGAATGATTACGAAGTAACTCATGCCAAGAATGGTATGGAAGGCTTTGAAAAATTTAAAAAAGACGATTACGATCTTTGTATTCTAGATGTAATGATGCCTTATAAGGATGGCTTTACTTTAGCAAAAGAAATACGAGAAAAGAACGAGGAAGTACCAATTATCTTTTTAACTGCTAAGGCAATGAAAGAAGATGTCCTTAAAGGTTATAAGGTTGGAGCAGATGACTACTTAAATAAGCCGTTTGATAGTGAGGTGCTTTTAATGAAGATTCAAGCTATCATGCAACGTAAGAGTACAGAAACAGTTGCAGACAGTAAGCAATTTGAGTTTAACATTGGTAATTTCCACCTAAACTCTAAATTAAGATTCCTTACGTTTAAGGAACAAGAGCCAGAAAAATTATCTCCTAAAGAAAACGAATTGTTACGCCTTCTTGCATTACATGCTAATGATTTAATGCCAAGAGAGCTAGCACTAACTAAAATCTGGAGAGACGATAACTATTTTACATCTAGAAGTATGGACGTTTATATTGCTAAACTTCGTAAGTACTTAGATAAAGATGATTCTGTTGAAATCCTGAACATACACGGAGAAGGATTTAGACTTGTTATTAAAGAAGACGAATAAACGTTAGGTTTCCAGTTATATATACTATGCAATCTCAGTAATTAAGTTATTGGGATTGCATTTTATTGTCTATAACTTTAATAATTGTTTGTTCAGTAGTTTTGTAATTAAACCAAAGCGTGTCACTATTTTTCTTAAACCAAGTAAGTTGCCTTTTAGCAAATCGGCGTGTGTTTTTCTTTATTTCAGAAATGGCAAACTCTAGTGACCACTCATCATCTAAATAGTTAAAGAGTTCTTTATAACCAACGGTATTTAAGGCGTTGTAGTTTTTATAAGGTTCTAAAGATTTAACCTCTTTAAGCAAACCTTCAGCCATCATTATATCTACACGATCATTAATGCGTTCGTAAATCTTGGTTCGATCTGCTTCTAAACCAACTGTAATAGTATTAAAAGGACGTTCTTCTTTATCTTGTTCTAAAAAAGAAGTATAAGTTTTTTGTGTTCCAATACAAATTTCTAACGCTCTAATTACTCTATGAGGGTTGTGAATATCTACCTTTTCAAAGTACTTAGGATCTAAAGTTTTTAATTGGTTTTGTAGTGGCTCTAGGCCTTCATTTTTAAGACTATCATTTAACTTAAGCCTTATGCTTTCATCAACATCTGGAAAGTGATTAAGCCCTTTAACAATAGCATTTACATACAAACCGCTACCACCAACTAAAATAACGATATCCTGAAGTTTAAAAAGCTTTTCCAACAATGCTAATCCATCACGCTCAAAATCTCCCACAGAATAATCTTCTGTGACACTTAGATTCTGAATAAAATGATGTTTGGCAGCGCTTAACTCTTCTTTTGAAGGAACAGCTGTACCAATTGTCATCTCTTTATAAAATTGTCTCGAATCTGCTGAAACTATTTCAGTGTTGTAGTGATTAGCCAGTTTAATACTTAAGGCTGTTTTTCCAATGGCTGTAGGACCAACTACTGCTATTAAAGTCTTAGCCATAACTATTCCTCATTAAGTATAAAACCGCATTTATGGCAGTATTTAGCATTGTCCTGATGCTTAGTTGCATTACAATGCCTGCAAACCTGTGTATTAATATGTACTAAAGCATCACGTTCTTCTTTAGTGATTTTAATATCTCCTTTATTAGAATGATTATCTTTATTTACATATTCTGCGCTTACAATTCCTGTAGGTACAGCAATAATACCGTAACCTAATATCATTATTATAGCCGCAAGTAATTGTCCTAAAGGCGTAACTGGTGCTATATCTCCAAAGCCAACAGTAGTAAGTGTAACTATACACCAATACACACTAACTGGGATACTTTTAAAGCCACTAGCTTCACCTTCTATTAAATACATTAGCGTCCCAGATATAATACACATAACCAATACGCTAAATAAAAATACAAGTATTTTAGGTGTACTGTCTTTTATGGCTTTTACTAGTTTGTTAGATTCACCAATAAAGCGGGCGATTTTCAGTATTCTGAAAACTCTTAAGAGTCTTAAAGCACGTACTGTAAGCAAGTAAGTAGAACCTGCTAAAATGAATGATAAGTAGAGTGGAAGAGTAGACAATAAATCTATAATACCATAAAAGCTAAAGATGTATTTTGAAGGCTTTCTTATTGATATTATTCTAAGAATGTACTCAATTGTAAAGAAAATTGTAATAAACCACTCGCCATAATAAAGCCACTCATAGATCCATTTATCTAATCCAGCCACACTTTCTAGCATAACAAAAATGATACTAATCAAGATTAAGATTAGTAAAACCACATCAAACAACTTACCCATAGGCGTATCTGCCTCGTAAATTATTTCATGAATTTTGTCTCTAGTTTGTCCTTTACTCATAGTACATTGGGCTATTTCTTTCTGAAATTAGATAACTAAAAGCCTAAATTAGTTATCTGCCTGAAGCTTTACAATTTTAAGGCGTTTATTTCTTCGCATATAAGATTGTATGATATGCTGTGCATCTCTATCATTTTCCATTGGTGTAATAATAGATCTTATAATATCTGGATGAGAAATTTGATGATTTAAATCAAAATACCCAACACCCATAAAAACACCATTTTCTATAAGTAATGCACTTTTTTCTGAAGTTTCTCTACCACGATCTACAACAATCATATTTTGATTAGAAAAACTATACTTATCTATTATAGCTTGTATTCGTTTATTGTAAACCTCTACAGATTCCTCTGAAACACAAGCACCAAAACATTTTTTAATTGAATAATTAAAACAAGCGCTATCTGAGTTAGAAATGCTTGTTAAATTTAAACATAAACCAAATTCTTCAATTATACGATCCATAAATGATCGTGCTTGATTTTTATTGGTAAACGTAGTTATAGGAGTCTTTTTAGTCTGGTTTTTTGAGTAGTAAAGTTTTAAGTAGCCATTATCATCATAGGTTTGGTATAACCCGTAATTAAAAACAGAACGTTTTAAAGCTCTATTGTACTTAGGTTTTAGTTTTTTAATTTCTTGATTTTCTTTCAGTAATGCTACCAACTCATTTCCAGTAGCTTCATGAGTTACAGCATAAACTTCATTTTGCATTTCACGGCTCTTTACAGATTCACTTGTAAAGTGTTGGTTTAACCGCTTTCTAATATTTTTACTTTTACCTACGTATATAATCTCGCCATCATCATCGTGCATATAATACACACCTGTAGAAGATGGTAACTCTTCTACAATCCTAATGAGTTTAGTGTCTAAGGAAGATTTAGGTTTTGTTTTAATATTGGCTTTAATTATCTCTTTATCTACATCTTTCTGTAATAAGAGTTTAAAAAGTTTTACAGTAGCAATAGCATCACCATCTGCTCTATGTCTTGATGAAATAGGTATTCCTAATGCTTTGGTTAGTTTTCCTAAGCTGTAAGAGGCATGACCTGGCAATAGTTTTTTAGAGAGCTCTACACTACAAAGTGTTTCACGTTCGTATTCATAGCCTAGCCTTCTAAATTCAGTACGTAAGATTCTATAATCAAACTTAGCATTGTGTGCTACTAGTATACAATCTTGAGTAATTTCTAAAATACGTTTGGCTATCTCATAAAACTTAGGAGCATTGCGTAACATATCGTTGTTAATACCGGTTAGACCTACTACAAAGGGTTGTATAGGACGCTCTGGGTTTACCAAGCTTATAACTTGATCTACTACTTCATGACCGTCAAACTTATAGATGGCTATTTCTGTTATGCCTTCTTCGTTATACTTTCCGCCAGTAGTTTCTATGTCTAATATTGCGTACAATCTATTTTATCTCTTCTAATTGTAATTACGTTCTCCAAAAATAGCACTTCCAATCCTAACCATTGTACTTCCTTCTGTTATGGCTAACTTATAGTCTCCACTCATTCCCATTGATAATATTTTTAATGAGTTGTGATCTTTTGATAGTCTGTCAAAATGAGACTTAAGTGTTTTAAATTCTCTTTGTACTTGCTCTTCATCATTAGTAAATGTAGCCATACCCATAAAGCCAACCACATTTACATTAGGGTACGTTTTTTTAAAGTCTTTATTCAAGATAGCTTCAGCATCATTAATATCCATTCCAAACTTAGTGTCTTCTTCAGCAATCTTTATTTGCAAAAGACAGTTTATTGTTCGGTCATGTTTTTGTGCTTGCTTATTAAGTTCCTTAATTAATTTAAGCCTATCTATACCGTGAACTAAGTTTACATATTCTGCCATATACTTAACTTTATTGCTTTGTACATGACCAATCATATGCCACTCTATATCTTTAGGTAAGTTTTCCCATTTCTCTGTCATTTCCTGTATCTTGTTTTCACCAAACACACGTTGCCCAGCATTATAAGCTTCTAAGAGATCTTCTTCTGGTTTAGTTTTAGATACAGCAACTAATACAACGTCTTCAGGAAGTTGACTTTTATAGTATTTTATTTGTTCTGATATATTCATAACACTGCAAAAATACAGCTATGTAATGGGAATGTCTAATATTTATTAAGTACTTTATTAAAACTCATATATACAGATACCACTTCTTAATTTAGGCTCTATATAAGTACTTTTGGGTGGCATTGTTAGGTTGTTATCTGCAATACTTTTTAACTCTTCCATAGTAATTGGTAACATACCAAACCCTACTTCAAATTCTTTAGCATCTACAGCGTACTTTACATCTACCAAATCATTTTTACCGTGAATGTAAGATAAGCGCTTATCGTTTCTAACATCCTCAATTCCTAATATTGGATTAAGTAATATATCGTATAAAATTTGAGTGTCTAAGGCTTCTAATGGATTATTGAAATTACGATAGCGTTTTCTTAGATATAAAGAATAAAAATGCCCATCTAAATACATACTAAAATGATGTTTTTTAGAAGGCCTGTATTGTTGTGTGCCTCTATTTTCTATTCTGAAAACCATATCGAGTTTAATTAGAAACTCTTCTTTACTAAGGCCATTTAAATCTCTTACCAACCTATTAAATTGATGAATTTTTAGATTCTCCTCAGAAATATAGTAACTCATAAAATACTTGTAAGATTCATTTATGTTAGAATCTTTACTCGAAGACATATCATGATTTAGTAAAACTGAAGAAGCAGACCTATGGTGGCCATCTGCTATATAAAGCTCCGGCATTTGCTCAAACTCTTTTACAATAGTATCTATTTCTTGAGTGCCAGTAATAGGCCATAGGTAATGGGTGTCTCTATATGTGGTAGTAAACTCATACTCAGCTCGAGAAGCCATAACCTTTTTCATTATAGAAGATATGGTCTCATTTTCCTCGTAGGTAAGTAATACAGGTTCTGCGTTAAACCCTACAGTTTTAAGGTAATCCTTAAACAAGGTTTCGCGATACTCTATAGTATCTTCGTGCTTCTTTATAATATTGTTTTGGTAATCTTCTGCGCTGGAAGCACCAATAATTCCCGTAAACTCTTGAAAGTCTCTATCAATAATTTTATAGATATATAAAGATGGCACCTTATCTTTTATAAAGATGCCATCTTCTTTAAATTCTTGATATCTATTTCTTACAAGCTCAAAACGTTCTTCACCATTAATAACCTTTTGGTACTTATAACCAGGATTTACTATATGTAAAAACGAATACGGATTGTGGTCTAGTCTTGCCTCACGCTCTGCTGGCGTGTAACTTTGGTACGATCTAGAGGCGATTAGGCTTACCTTATCACGTGTTGGTCGTACAGCATTAAAAGGACGTATTACTGCCACAATTAGTGTGTATGGTTAATGAATTTAAGCAAACTGTTTGCTAACAACTTCTGCTTTTCTGTTTTCTGAATAATCGTAAAAGCCTTCACCAGACTTTACACCTAACTTACCTGCACGAACCATATTTACCAATAGTGGGCAAGGAGCATATTTAGGATTTTTAAAGCCTTCATACATTACCTCTAAAATAGAAAGACAAACATCTAAACCAATAAAATCTGCTAATTGTAATGGTCCCATTGGATGTGCCATTCCTAATTTCATAACTGTATCTATTTCATAAACACCAGCGACACCGTTGTATAGTGTTTCGATAGATTCATTTATCATAGGCATTAAGATACGGTTAGCTACAAATCCTGGATAATCATTTACCTCGACAGGAATCTTATTTAGCTTTTTAGAAAGCTCCATAATAGTATTGGTAACCTCATCACTAGTATTGTAACCTCTAATAATTTCGACCAATTTCATTACAGGTACAGGATTCATAAAGTGCATCCCGATTACTTGATCTGGTCTAGACGTTACAGCGCCAATTTGTGTAATAGAAATAGAAGAAGTATTTGTTGCCAAGATGGTATCGTCTGGACAAACCTCATCTAACTCTCTAAAAATATTTAATTTTAAATCTACATTTTCTGTAGCAGCCTCTACAACTAAACCTGCATACTCAACACCTTTAGCTATACTTGTTGTAGTATAAAGATTATCTAATGTGTTTTGTTTGTCTTCTTCAGTAATTTTTTCCTTGGCAACCATACGGTCTAAGTTCTTTGTAATGGTATCCATACCACGTTTTAAAGATGCCTCAGAAATATCTATAAGTTGTACTTTGTAACCAAATTGCGCAAAAGTATGTGCTATACCGTTGCCCATTGTTCCTGCACCTATTACTGCTATATTTTTCATGTAAGTTATTTATAAGTTTCAGTTAACCTATGAAGGTTAAAGGGTTAATTAAAATTCGTTTATAATTAGTTTTGCCACACGTAGAGCTTCTGCACCTTGTTCTAAAGTTACAATTGGCGTCGTGTTATTTTCAATTGCGTCTGCAAATGTCTCTAACTCATCTAAAATGGCATTATTTTCAGTAACTTCTGGATTGTCAAAATAGATTTGTTTTTTAACACCTTCGGCATTCTGCAAAATCATATCAAAATCTCCTGGTTGTTCTGGAGCATCTTTCATTTTTACAACCTCACATTTCTTAGTTAGAAAATCGACAGAGATGTATGCATCTTTTTGGAAAAATCTTGCTTTACGCATGTTTTTTAAAGAAATTCTACTAGCTGTAAGATTGGCAACGCAACCGTTTTCAAACTCTATACGAGCATTTGCAATATCTGGCGTGTCGCTAATAACAGAAACACCACTTGCGCTTACGTGTTTAACTTTTGATTTTACAACACTTAAGATTGCATCTATATCATGTATCATAAGATCTAATACTACAGGAACATCTGTTCCTCTAGGATTAAACTCTGCCAATCTATGTGCTTCAATAAACATAGTATTGGAGATTTCATCTTTAACAGATTTAAATGCAGGATTAAAACGCTCTACGTGTCCTACCTGTCCTTTTACATTATAGTCTTTAGCTAACTGAAGTAATTCTTGAGCCTCTTCAACTGTACTTGTTATAGGCTTTTCTACAAAAAGGTGTTTACCAGCCTTAATAATTTGTTTGGCATTTTCGAAATGAAATGTTGTAGGTGTTACAACATCTACCATATCTACATTTTCCAACAATTCTTCAATTGTGTCAAACTGCCTATAGCCAAATTGCGCTGCTATTTCTTTTCCGTAATCTTTATTTGAATCGTAAAAACCAACAAGGTCATATCGGTTAGATTCCTGTAAAAGACGCAAGTGTATTTTTCCTAAATGTCCTGCGCCAAGAACTCCTGCTTTTAGCATAAGTGTTATGATTTTCAACAAAAATAAGATTTCTCAATCTGTTTGGAAAGTTTAAGAAGAATTATCAATTTTATCCTCGTGAAAGATTCCCATAGACAACAAGGCAAACGCCAACAGCTCGTAAAGATTGTACAAGAGAAAGGTATTGAAGACCAGAAGGTTTTAAAGGCCATAGGTAGTATACCAAGACATTTATTTATGGATAGTAGTTTTGAAGATCATGCCTATCAAGACAAAGCTTTTCCTATTGCTGCAGACCAAACCATATCTCAACCCTATACAGTTGCTTTTCAAACAGAACTTTTACAAATTAAAAGAGGTGACACAGTTTTGGAAATAGGTACAGGTAGTGGTTATCAAACTGCGGTGCTTTGTTACTTAGGTGCCAAAGTTTACACTGTTGAACGCCAAAGAGAATTGTTTAAGAAAACAGAACGCTTTCTTCCTAAATTAGGGTATAGGCCAAAATATGCCACATTTGGAGATGGTTATTTAGGACTGCCAGATTATGCACCATTTGATAAGATTATAGTTACTGCTGGTGCACCGTTTATACCAAAACCTTTAATGCAACAGTTAAAAGTAGGAGGCAGGTTAGTTATTCCTGTAGGAGATGAAGTTCAGATAATGACATTGTTAGAAAGAAAAAGCCAAAAGGAGTTTAAGAAAACCACTTTTGGCGAGTTTAGGTTTGTTCCTCTTTTGGAGGATAAAAATTAAGCTTATTGTATAGTAAACGTTAACCTATCTACGTTTGTACTTGTAGTGTCTGATAATGTAATTTCATTATCTATTCGTTCTGTTAATACCCAATTGCGTTCTAAATCTGTAAAAGGATCTTGTTGGTTAAAGTCTAAAAACAAAAATTCATTTAATGAATCATTAGTTGATGTTGTTGAATAATTCCAGCTACCAGTTTCCGCAAATAAATCATTTTCGCCAATAACAGTACCATTAGCTGTAAATTGAAAAGTGAAGCCTTGAAAATCCTGCTCACTGGCAACATTATCTACATCTAATCTTGTTATAGTGTAGGTGCCTTCAATATTTGTTTCGATATCTGCATTTGGGCCATCATTAGAACTAGCGGTTGTGCCGTCATCATCACTGCTGCAAGACATTGCAATAGTACAAAAAGAGGCTAATAAAAGTGTTTTGATAGATTTCATAAGTCGTTTTTATTTTAAGATACCCAAAAGGATACTTTTTATGACTTAAGAAATTCCTAAATTTTTATCTGTTTACTTTTTAAACAGACTGGCTTGGTCTGCAAACTCTACGATATTAAAGTCTGGACTGTCATATATAGTAAGCTCCGAACGGCCTTTAGCAGTTATATTTATAGCGTTATCTGCTTTTACTGAAGCTTTTGCTCTGCCTTCAATAATTACTGTACAGGTTTGAGAAGTCAATTTTTCTCCAGTAAACGAAGTTGAATTATCTGCTCTTAATGTAAACTCTTTCACATCACCTTCTATTTTAGCTTCTGCATCTTCTAATAAGTCTGCTTTAAATTCAGGCGAATTTACTAAGGCTTCAACATCACTTTTTTGGTTAAGTTGAAACACTGTATTTTCTGCAGTTACATTAAGCTCTGCTTTTGCGTTGTCATTATTAATAAGGGTAAACGTTTCTGCCTTAATGGTACCATAAAATCTTGAACTTCCAGATGTCTTAATGGTTACGGTGTTAAAGAGTAAATCTGTTAAACCACTAACTTCTGCCTTTTCTTTTACTCTAATTTCATTTAAAGCATCTGTAAAGGTTACTCTTACACGCAAACGTTTGCTTCTTCGTATTTCTTTTATAGTCTGTAAGTAAAGTACGTTTCCTATAACATCTATATCTATAACTTCGTGTAGGTTGTCATCTGCTTCGATCTCAATCATTGCAGTTGGTCCTTTAACAATAACGACTTCAAACTCTTCACCTATTTCCATTGCGGTAAACGGTTCTATTTCAGTTTGTTCAACAGTTACATTCCTGCTGCCTTTTATTTTTTCTTGTGCTTGTATTGTTGTAAAAGTTAATACAAATAAGAGTGTTGTTGCTAAAAATTTGGTTTTCATATTCAATTTATTATAACACAAATATAATAGAAAAGCCTCCATAATGGAGGCTAATCAACATTTAACTAAACAAATTAAGAGTTTTATCCTTTTGAAATATTTCCACCAGTAGTACTATCATCAAAGATGTTAGTGTCTTCTGGATTACCACTGTATTTTATATTGCCGCCAGTTGAGACGTCTGCGCTAATTTTTTTATTTGCATTTACCTTTATATTGGCACCTGTTGTAGCTTTAGCTTCTACGTTATGAGCTATAAGGTTATCTGCATTTAGATTTGCACCAGTTGTAGCTTTTACATTAAATGTATTGGTATTACCTTGTAATTTTAGGATACCACCACTGGTGGCTTTAGCTTCTAAATTCTTTGTATTAAGTGAAAGTGTTACATTGCCGCCACTTGTTGTGCTAACCTCTAAAGACTCTGCATTTAATTGGCCATCATTCTCTAATTGCGCTCCAGAATTTACGTGAATCTCTTCTAAATCTGTATAAGTTACAAATACGTGCTTACGCTCTGAGCTGCCAATATTTGCATCAGTTTTAATGATTAAGGTATTTTCTTCTACATAAATTGAAATGATTTCTTGTAGATTTTCATCTGCCTCGACAACAACATTTTGAGAGTTACCTTTAGTTAGGATAACATTTAAGCCGTGCCCTGCATCTATCTTATTAAAGTTAGATTGAAGAGTTATGGTTTCATTAGTAACATTACCATTACCATTAACTCCTGAAATGAAGCTGCAAGAACTTAATAATATGCTAAGAACTATGCCTATAATTACTTTAGTTAGAGTGGTCATTTTGATTAGTTTTTTTGATTATGAATGATAAAATTGGGTGAAATTAAGTTGTTTAGCAATATAATTTCACCCAGTTGTTGATTTAGTTGAGTGAATCGTTAGAAACCTTATTTATCTCTATACCATTCTCATCAATTTTAATTGAGTTAACTTTCTCTTTATTAACTTCAACACCATTTTTATTGATTTTTACTTCAACTTCTTGGTTATTTATATTTAACCTGGCATTAATTTCGTCATCATCACTATCCCAATCGTCATCATCTTCATCAATAGGACAGGTTTCACAAATAATTTTGTCTTTAGCAATGGTTAAATAATGTTCTTCCATATCATGTTCGAGGATGTCATTGCTATTCCAATTGTTCCTGTGATAACTAGATGCATTTTTATCTACGTAAAGCGTTGTGCCTACAGGAAGAAACAAGGTAACTTCTACTTCTTGATCGTGAAATTTATCTAACGGATTTGCAGTTAAGTAAGAATCTAACGCTAACGTATTGTTAGTAAAAGTATAGTTGTACTCAATGTTTGAAGCAAATCGTTTTGCATCATTATAGTCTGAACCTTCGGAGTTTTTAAGTACTTGTATACTTGCAACACTATCTTGTGTAGATCTCACTATTAAAGCAACATCTTGAGTATAAAGTATTTTATTACCATTACTATCATACTTTATTTTAAAATCTCCGTGCTTATAATAGCCTTGATTGTAAAGTGGATTATTTTTCATTCTTACCGAAAGTGTATCATTAGGTGTGATAGGTAAGATTTCAGTTTTTACTACATCGGCATCAAAAGCGCGTTGCGTTGCTTGTCTTATTCCCAATGCAACTAAAACCGATAAACATACTAACCATAACCCAAGTAATACAAATTTTGCTGTTGTACCAATAGATTTTAATTTCTTGACCAGAATTTTTAATCCAAGGTAAAAGACAAAGAAAAAAGGAATTCCTACTGCAAAAAATATTAAGATAGAAACCACCCAAATAGGAGCGCCTACGTTTGCCATTTCGACATAATCTGTCCAAGGAGCATCTATTATACCAAATGTTCCAACACTAAAGAGTCCTATAAATAGAGCAATAAGAGTAACACCACCAATTAATAATAAGAATACGCCAATAATTTTCACGAAGACTTTAAGGCAAAACATGATGATTTTTCCAATAGCTTCAACAATTGCAGAAACACCTGATTTTGCTTTATTACTATATTGGTCATAATTTACATCTTTAACTTTGCTGGCAACGGTATCAAAGCCTTCTCGTACCTTTTTTTCAATATTACTTATATTCACTGCTTCACCTCTCATGGCAAGTTTTTCTGCAGTTGTGTGTGCTTCTGGCACAAAAATCCAGAAGACAATATAAATTAATATGAAAGCACCACTAGAAAAAATGGTAAGTAACACCCATAATAAACGCATCCATAATGCATCTATACCTAAATAATGTCCTAATCCGGAAGACACACCACCAATATACTTATGGTCTGGATCTCTATACAGTTGCTTGTAGTTAGGTTGTTTTTTAGACGAATAATCATCCTCGAAAATTTCATCATCTAATTGATAGTCTTCAGGTTGACCCATTACTGCAATTACTTCATCTACCTCTTTTAAAGTGATGACTTGATTGTCTGTTTCAATTTTTTCTGAAAATAACTCAGAGATTCGAGCTTCTATGTCGTGTATAATTTCATCACGACCTTGAGCATCTGTAAAAGATCTTTTTATAGCCTCCAAGTAACGTTGAAGCTTATTGTAAGCCTCTTCGTCTAGGTGGAAAAAGAATCCAGCGAGATTTATGTTTACGGTCTTATTCATCTTGTTTAGTTTTTTTGGTCGTTACTTTAGTTACTGCATTGTGTAGGTCATCCCAAGTAGAGGAGAGCTCTTTTAAAAATAGTTTTCCGGTTTCTGTAAGGCCATAGTACTTACGTGGCGGTCCGCTTGTGCTTTCTTCCCAACGGTAGCTTAACAAGCCTGCATTTTTCAATCTGGTTAGCAAAGGGTAAATTGTTCCTTCTACTACCAGTAGCTTTGCGTCTTTTAACGTGTCCAGAATTTCTGCCACATATGCATCTTCATCTCTAAGAATAGAGAGAATGCAATACTCTAAGACGCCTTTGCGCATTTGCGCTTTGGTGTTTTCAATCTTCATACACTGAGTTTTTGAATGTCATTACTGTTCGATTTTTTGATTGATGAATGAGAAAAAATAGTATACCTATTATTTTCTTATACAAATATATGGTTAAAAAAAGGTATTATGCAATACAAAGTACCATATAATTTTAAAATTTAACATTTATATAATCTTATTATAGCAGATTATTTGTTGTATTTTTGAAGCTATAAAACACTAATTATGAGTCTTAGTCCTAGTAAAATCAATACCTTCCTGTTTTTTAAATTACCTTCTGCATGGTGGTGTGGAGTAAGGTTGAAAGAAATTGATGCTAATAGAGCAAGCGTTAGTGTAAAACATAAATGGTTTAATCAAAACCCATTTAAGTCTATGTATTTTGCTGTTCAGGCAATGGCCTCTGAATTATCTACAGGTGCATTGGTTATGAATAGTATAAGAGCAAAAGGAAAACCAGTTTCTATGCTAGTAGCAAACAACAAAGCTACATTTACCAAAAAAGCTACAGGACGTATTTACTTTGAGTGTTTAGATGGTCAAGCAATTGCTGAAGCTATAGATAAAACTATTGCAACAGGAGAAGGCCAAACACAATGGATGAAAAGTGTTGGTAAAAATGAAGACGGTATAATTGTTTCAGAATTTCACTTTGAGTGGACAGTGAAATTAAAATCTAAGCGGTAAGTCTTAGTCGTATTTAGGGTAGAGAACTTGGTCTTTAGTGGTTAGGGTTAGTTCTCCTTCTTCACTAATATAATAATCTAATAAAAGGTCTCCCCAATAAGTGCCATCTGTAAAGTTGGCTAAAATCCATTTATTGTTAATTACCTTAATACTATTTATTCTCATAAAACCTTCCATACCTTCATAAGGTACCAGGTCATTATCTGCATCTGCTTTATTTCTTCCAATAATGGCATCTTCAATTAAAACTTCTATTTCTTCTGGTGTTACACCTCTTTCAGAAAAATATTCGCTAGCATATGCATTACTGCTTAGTGTGAATTTTTGAGACTCTAGTGCAACATTAATTAATGAGTCATTTTCAGACTTATATCTTTCAACATTTAATTTTAGATTTTCAATCTGTGATTCTTGATTTTCATAAACCCCTTTTGCATTGGCATATTGAAATATGATATATAGTACTGCAAAAATAAATAGGTATAAAAATATGCGACTTCTCATTATAGGGTAATTTTTAAATTATCGTAGGCTAAATGTATATGATCTGGTAATTGGGATTCTACTTCATCGTGAAATCCTAAAAGATGACTAATGTGAGTAAAATATGCTTTTTTAGGTTTCACTTTTTCAACAAAAGAAAGGGCTTCTTCTAAATTAAAATGTGAGGCGTGAGGCTCTATTCTTAATGCACTAATTGTTAGTACTTCTAAATTTTTAAGTTTGTGTAACTCCTCATCTGGTACTGTTTTTACATCTGTTATATATGCAAAATTCTCAATTCGGTACCCAAAAACCGGTAATGTATTATGTAACACTCTAATTGGTATAATAGAAATACCGTTAACCATAAAAGGTTTATTTTTAATTGGGTTTAATACAACATCTGGTGCTCCAGGATATTTGTTTTCTGTTTCAAAGATATAGGCGAATCGTTGCTTTAGAGAGTTAAACACACGCTCATTACCATATAAGTTAATAGCACCTTGTTTAAAGAAAAAAGGTCTTATATCGTCTAAGCCAGCAGTATGGTCACTGTGTTCATGTGTAAATACAATAGCATCTAAACGTGGTATAGGGTTAGTAAGCATTTGTTGTCTAAAGTCTGGACCACAATCTATCACAATATTTTTTCCGTTAATTTCTATTAAAACAGAAACACGTAAACGTTTATCTTTAATGTTTTCACTTAAGCAAACAGGATGTGTACTTCCAATGATAGGAATTCCCTGAGACGTGCCAGTGCCGAGATAGGTAATTTTCAATCTAATTCTTTGCTTACAAAAGTAATTATTATTTTTTCTTTTGGCATTGCATTTGCTACCTTTGATGTGTACTGAAAAAGAATACTTAAAAACACGTTATGCCAATAACTATAATGGGCGACAAGGAATTTGAAAATGTTCCTTCCATAAAGAGCAAAGCATTAAGAATAAACCTTAATCAAAATATTTACGGGACTTTTGCAGAAATAGGTGCAGGACAAGAAACTGTACGTAATTTCTTTAGAGCTGGTGGTGCTTCTGGTACCATTGCAAAAGCAATGAGTGCGTACGATAAAGATTTTAGTGATGCAATTTATGGTATAGAAGAAGATAGGCGATATGTTACAGAAGCTCGCCTACAAAAAATGCTTAAGCATGAGTGTGATTTAATGGAGAACAGATTAGATAGAGAAAAACATCCTAATAAGTTGTTCTTTACTTATGCTAATACTGTTGCTACAATAGATTTTGCTAAAAAATATAAAGGTCACGGTTGGGTAGGCATTAGATATCAAGTAGATCCTACTGAAGATTACAATGAAATTATACTTCACGTACGGTTTCATGAAAACGATGCACGTTTACAGCAAAATACACTTGGTATATTAGGTACAAACCTTATTTATGGAGCTTATTATAAATATGATTCTCCTAAAAAACTACTTAGATATTTATACGATCATATAGATAAAGATCAGATAGAGATAGATACCATTAACTTTTCTGGACCAAAGTTTGACGACACTGTAGATAACCGATTAATGAGTTTACAGCTTGTGAAAAACGGAATGACAGAAGCTGTCATGTTTGCTCCAGATGGGAACAATGTATTGCCAGCACGTATTTTATACAAGAAAAATGTATTAGCTTTAAGAGGTAGCTTTAGGCCAGTTACTAAAGTTAATATGGATATGTATGAAAAATCATACAAGCTATTCTTAGATGAAAATAAAGTAGATCCAGAGCGCTCTGTTTGTATTTTCGAAATTACGCTTTCTAATCTTAGAGCAGAAGGAGAGATAGACGAAGAAGATTTTATGGATCGTGCTAAGCTGTTATGTTCTTTAGGGCAAACGGTTATGATTTCTAATTTCCAGGAATACTATAGAGTTGTAGAATACTTCTCAAGGTTTACTAAAGAACGTATGGGCCTTGCAATGGGTGTAAATAATTTAATTGATGTCTTTGATGAGAAATACTACCGTCATTTAAGTGGTGGTATATTAGAAGCCTTTGGTAAATTATTCTTTAAAGATTTAAAAGTTTACCTATATCCATTAATGGATCCTGAGACAGGTGAAATTACTAATAGTGAAAACTTGAAAGTGCATCCAAGAATGAAAGAGCTTTACAAATTCTTTAAATACAATGGTAAAGTTGTTGATGTTGAAGATTACAACCCTGAAATTTTAAATATCTATTCTAGAGAAGTTTTACAAAAAATTCTGAATGGAGAAAGTGATTGGGAAGATATGTTACCTGCTAACACGGTAAAGTTAATAAAGGAACAGAAACTGTTTCACTGTGAGAACACTGCAGCAGAAAATGTTTAGTTTTATAAATGAGATATAAAAAAAGCCCGAAGTTTTAACTTCGGGCTTTTTATTTGCATCTTAAAGATTATTCAATTCTTGTAATTTTTGCGCCAATAGCTTTTAAGCGTTCATCTATATTTTCATAACCTCGATCTATCTGTTCTATATTATGGATAGTAGACGTTCCTTTGGCAGACAATGCAGCAATAAGTAATGAAATACCTGCACGAATATCTGGACTTGTCATTGTAGTTGCTTTTAATTGCGACTCAAAGTTATGTCCAATTATAGTTGCTCTGTGAGGATCACAGAGTATAATCTTTGCGCCCATATCTATTAGTTTATCCACAAAAAACAAGCGACTCTCAAACATTTTCTGATGTATGAGAACACTACCTTTTGCTTGTGTAGCAACTACTAACATAATACTTAATAAATCTGGTGTAAAACCTGGCCAAGGCGCATCACTAATGTTCATTATAGAACCATCTATAAAACTCTGTACTTCATAACCATTGGTGTGAGCAGGAATATGTATATCGTCGCCTTGTTTTTCAACAGTAATTCCTAGTTTTCTAAACGTATTAGGAATTAATCCTAAATCGTCCCAACTTACATTCTTTATAGTAACCTCACTTTTGGTCATTGCAGCAAGACCTATCCAAGATCCTATTTCAATCATATCTGGGAGGACATTGTGAGTACAGCCTCCTAAAGTTTCAACTCCTGTAATTTTAAGTAAATTAGATCCTATGCCTTCAATATTAGCACCCATAGACACTAACATTTTACAAAGTTGTTGTAAGTAAGGCTCACAAGCTGCATTGTATATAGTAGTTTCTCCTTTTGCTAAAACTGCTGCCATTACAATATTTGCAGTACCAGTTACAGATGCTTCATCTAATAACATATAGGTACCTGTAAGACCGTTAGGAGCATCTACGCCATAAAAGCGTTCTTCTTTATTATATCTAAAGTTTGCACCAAGCTTAATAAACCCTTCAAAATGCGTATCTAAACGTCTTCTTCCAATTTTATCACCACCAGGTCTAGGAATGTAACCTTTTCCAAAGCGAGCTAGTAAAGGACCAACTATCATTATAGAACCTCTTAAGCCACTACCTTCTTGTTTAAAAAGTTCACCTTCTAAATACTCTAAATCCAGATCATCACTTTGAAAACTATAACTGCCTTTAGAAAGTTTTTCAACCTTTACACCTAAGTGCTCCAGAATAGTGATGAGTTTATTTACATCTCTAATATCTGGGATATTATTAATTATGATTTTTTCTGAAGTTAGTAAAACTGCGCAAAGAATTTGTAATGCTTCATTTTTTGCGCCTTGAGGCTGTATGTCACCTTTTAATTGATGACCACCTTCTATTTTAAAGGTTCCCATAAGGTCTGGTAAGATTTTAAATTGAAATTTAAACAGATCTCAAGGTAAGCTATTACAAACTTGAAACTGTTATGTAATGATTAAGGTTTAACGTCTTTTGCGTCCTTTATTTCTATTATTGCTGTAAGATTTCTTTTTATAGGTTTTTCTGTTTGAGTTATGGCTATTAGTATGTTTAACTAAATCTGAAGCTTCAGACAAGTCTTCATCTTTAACTTTCATATTAATTTCACCATTACTCAATTCAAAAAGGTGATCAAAAATCACATCATCATCAACGGTATCTTTATTCCAGTTGAGAAAACATTTTTTCATGTGGTTGGCAATAGTATAAACCAAGCCATCTCTTTTATCACCCTTTTCCCATTTTACAGCCACATCAATCATTCGTTTTATGTTATTACCATAAAACCTATACTTAGGAAAGTTTTGAGGGTACTCTAAACCTTCTGGGCGTTCGTATAATTCCTCACGAGTTGGTATAGGAAAAGGTGACTCTACATTAAGTTTAAAGTCACTAATTATAAATAACTGATCCCAAAGCATATGCTGAAAATCTGGCACATCTCTTAAATGGGGATTAAGATTTCCCATTACCGAAATAATAGATTTAACTACTTTATTTCGTTCTGCATCATCTTCAATAGTTACTGCGTGTTCTACCATTTTTTGAATATGTCTGCCATATTCAGGAATAATGAGTTTACTCCTTTCAGAGTTATATTCTAAATCGTTTGTCAAAATGAGTTGTTTATATTAGGTATCTCAATAGGTGCCGAAGTATCTAGCACGACTGCAAAATACTAAATTATATGCAAGTTAAAATGTTTTAAAGATAAATTTAACCTTATAAGCTAATAACACCTTCAATTTTTTCGCCTACCTCTTTATATTTAGCAATTACAGCATCTGGATTTTTCATTTTTACATTAACAGACACGCTAGAATATGTCCCTTTACTAGACGCTTTCGTGTTAATTACAGCGCCCATATCATTAAAGATAGTATGTATTTCTTTTACCTTATCCTCATCTGCAGGAATTATAAATTTATATAAGTATTCTGTAGGCCATAAAGCAGTATCTGCTAATTGACTTTTTAATTTTTTATAAAATGCGTCACTTTTATCTGTCATAGTATTAGTTTATTTACAAAAATACCATAATCATACCATTTTTGTAATCTGTTAAATTGAAATTAGTTTGAGTTTAGTATATGGCATTAATTCACGAAATTTGTCACATGGAAAGTAAAAAAATTGTAATGATAGGTGGTCCTGGTACAGGAAAAACATCTGTTATAAGAGCTATAGAAGATGAAGGCTATACATGTTTTCACGAAATTTCTAGAGATGTAACAGCTCAAGCTCAAAAGGAAGGTATAGAGCAATTGTTTTTAAAAGAGCCATTATTGTTTAGTGAGATGCTCATGAATGGTAGAGTACAGCAATACATAGATGCAGAAACAATTGATGAAGAATATATATTTTTTGATAGAGGTATTCCAGATGTAACTGCCTATATGGATTATAAGGAAACACCTTACCCAGAGCGATTTACGATTACAAATGAAACTTATAAATATGATTTAATTTTTTATTTCCCTGTTTGGAAAGATATTTATAAGCAAGATAATGAGCGTTACGAAAGCTATGAAGAAGCTTTAGAGATACACGAGTTTTTAAGAAAAACATATAAAGGCTTAGGTTATAATTTAATCATGGTACCTAAAACTGGTGTAAGTGAACGTGTAGAATTTATCCTATCACATATTAAAGGTTTATGATAAAAGCCGAACATACCCTTAGGAAATTTTGGGGTTTTGAAGCTTTTAGGCCTTCACAAGAATCTGTCATCTCTTCTGTATTAGATCATAATGACACCTTGGCACTTTTGCCAACAGGTGGTGGTAAATCGTTGTGCTTTCAGGTACCTGCAATGGTAAACGAAGGTATTTGTATTGTAATATCTCCGCTAATTGCACTTATGCAAGATCAAGTTAATGTTCTTAAAAATAAAGGAATTAAGGCAATGGCACTTACGAGTGGTATGAGCTATTCAGACTTAGATGCTGCTTTAGATAATTGCATATATGGTAATTATAAGTTTTTATACCTATCTCCAGAACGCTTACAGCAAAATTTAGTTCAGGAGCGTATAAAAGCTATGAATGTAAACCTTATAGCTATAGATGAAGCACACTGTATTTCTCAATGGGGTCACGATTTTAGACCAGCATATAGAGAGATTAAAATTTTACGAGAATTACATCCTTCAGTAACATTTTTAGCACTTACAGCAACAGCCAAGAAGGATGTTGAGAAAGATATAATACAATTATTAGATTTATACCAACCCAAGGTAATAAAACAGTCTTTTAAGAGAGAGAACTTAGCATTGCGAACTCTAAAATCTAATAACAAATACCAAACTCTCTTAAGGGAACTGCAAAACATTTCCGGAAGTGCAATTGTATACTTAAGAAATAGAAAGTTAACGTTGGATATTTCTAACTTTTTAAACACCAATAATCTTAGTGCTACAAATTACCATGGTGGTATTACAAACTCAGAAAAGAAAGATCGCCTAAAGCAGTGGTTAGATGGTACCAAAAAAATTATGGTAGCAACAAATGCTTTTGGAATGGGAATAGATAAAGCAGATGTACGAAAAGTTATCCATTTTAATTTTGCAGATAGTCTTGAAAGCTATTACCAAGAAGCAGGACGTGCTGGAAGAGATGGTAATAGGGCAGAGGCCGTAATGATTTATAATGAAAGCGATACTGTTTTAATACAAGATCTTTTTCTTAAAAACCTTCCAAGCGTTGAAGGTGTAAAATACGTGTACTCAAAACTTAATAGTTTTTTTAGAATAGCTTTTGGTGAAGGTGAAGGAGAAACATTTAGTTTTAATTTTTATGAATTTTGCCAACACTACCAATTAAATACATTATTAACATACCAAACTTTACAGACTTTAGATAGAGCGAGTGTGATTACTCTAACACAGCGTTATGCTAAAAAAAGTGAGGTGCAGTTTATTATTACAAATAAACAATTACTTTATTTTATTGAAGAAAATCCTAAATATGAACCAATTATAAAAGCCATTTTGCGTTCTTATGGAGGTATTTTTGAAGCTCCTGTTTCAATAAATTTAGTGCAGGTTTTAGCAAAAGCTGGCACTTACGAGAAAGAAGCATTACAGTTGTTAAAAGAATTGGATGAACAAGGAATCATAACATTTGAATTTTCTAAACACGACGCTCAGATTACTTTTTTAAAACCTAGGGAAGATGATCATACTATTAATCCTTTGGTGCCGTATATAAATCAACAAAAATCACATAAGGAGTACCAAATCTCTTCATTTTTAAAATATGTAAAGAATGATGAAGATTGTAAAATGCTTCAGCTATTACACTATTTTGATGAAACTGAAGGAACACCTTGTGGAATTTGCTCTGTGTGCTCAACTAAACAAACTAAATCACAAAAAACAGATTTTAAAAGTATTAAAGAAGCTATTTTTTTTCAATTAAAACAATCTAATAAGTCCTCACATGAGCTTTCAGAAGCTATAAAACTGCCTAAACAAACCTTATTACAAGTATTAAGCTTATTAGTAAGTGAAGAGTTAATTATGAGGACACCAGAAAACACATATAAAATACGATGAGAGATTTAAGAATATTATTTATGGGCACTCCAGAGTTTGCCACAACTATATTAGATCATGTAATTAATGAAGATTACAATGTAGTAGGTGTGGTTACAGCACCAGATAAGCCAGCAGGACGAGGTCGTAAAATTCACGAGTCTCACGTAAAAGGGTATGCTGTAAAAAAAGGGTTAAAAGTATTGCAACCTACTAATTTAAAATCTGAAGAATTTAGTGAGCAACTAAATGAGTTAGATCCTAATGTAATAATAGTTGTTGCATTTAGGATGTTACCAAAACAAGTTTGGCAGTATCCTGAATATGGTACGTTTAATCTTCACGCATCATTATTACCACAATATCGTGGTGCAGCACCTATTCATTGGGCAATTATAAATGGAGAGACTACAACGGGCGTATCAACATTTTTTATAGACGAAAAGATTGATACTGGTGAAATGATTTTACAAAAAGAAACAACTATTACGCCAGATGAAACAGTAGGAGACCTACACGATAAATTAATGAATTTGGGATGTAGTACCGTTACTGAAACCCTAAAACTAATATCGGAAGATACTGTAACAACAACACCACAACCACAAAATATTACATTAAAAACGGCTTACAAGCTAAATAATGACAATACAAGAGTAGATTGGTCTTTACCAGTTAATGAGGTGTATAATAAGATAAGAGGCTTAAATCCTTTTCCTGTAGCATACACAATACTTTATCAAGACAATGAGGAGTTGCGTATGAAACTTTACAAAGTTAGAATGCGACAGGAAGAACATTCGAAATCACCTGGAACAATAAACATTGAAGATTCTACCTTAAAAATTGCAGCTAAAGATGGGTTTATTTTGGTAGAAGAGTTGCAACTTCCTGGAAAGCGTAAAATGGCAATAAAAGATCTTTTAAATGGATTTAGCTTTAAAGAAGATAGCTATGTGGTCTAACCCCTTATTGGTGTTGGGATTGTTAAAATCTTAAGATTTAAAGCTGTGTTTATCAACATTAGGTTAAAGTTATTAACAAATACTCGCATTTCCCTTGCTATACCTTGCGTGGTAAAGAAATCCGTATAAATTTGTAGAGCAATTAAGCATAAGTTTAACCAACATTATTTAAAAATTCATTCTCATGAACAAATCAGATTTAATTGATGCAATGGCAGAAGATGCTGGAGTATCTAAAGCAGCAGCAAAAAAAGCGTTAGAATCTTTCTTAGGACACATTGAAAAAGGTCTTAAAAAAGGTGACCGTATTTCTTTAGTAGGATTCGGTTCTTGGAGCGTTTCTAAAAGAGCTGCTCGTGAAGGTAGAAACCCACAAACTGGTAAGACTATCAAAATCGCTGCTAAAAACGTAGTAAAGTTTAAAGCAGGTTCAGATTTACAGAAAGCTGTAAACTAAGTTTTATCTTTATTAGATATGAGAGCCCTGCAAAATTGCAGGGCTTTTTTTATTACAAGCCTTATTTGTTATATTGGTATTTTATATCTAGATTAGCTTAACTAGTTTCTTACAACCACACCTTAATGTTTACACCAAAACCGAAAAAAGGAGATTTACTTATTGCAGAGCCATCTATTTTAGCAGATGTCTCTTTTAATAGGTCTGTAATTCTTTTAGCAGAACACTCTATTGAAGGCTCTGTTGGTTTTATTCTTAATAAACATTCAGATTACGAGTTAAGTGATTTAATCCCTGAGATAGAAAATACATTTCCAGTTTATAAAGGAGGTCCTGTAGAGGAGAACAATCTATACTTTATTCATAAAGTACCAGATCTTATACCAAATAGTATTGAAATATCTAATGGAATTTATTGGGCTGGAGATTTTAATGAAGTCACTAAGCTTATTATGAGCAAAAAAGTATCTGAAGAGGATATTCGCTTTTTTTTAGGTTACTCTGGTTGGGATGCAACCCAATTAGATGATGAGCTCTCTGGAAACTCTTGGATTGTACTAGAAAATGAAGATAAGAATAATATTATTGGCAAATCTTCAGAAAGTTTCTGGAAAGAAAAAATGGTCGAACTAGGTGGTGATTACCTAATTTGGAGTAACGCGCCAGAAAATCCAAGTTATAATTAACTTAGCCTTGCGTGAGCATTAAGTTTTCCTAGTAGAGACTTTGCAGTTGTATTTTCAAACTCCTTCTTTCTGTATTTTGTAATTGATTGTACTCCTACAATAACATTTGTAATAAATAGCTCATCTGCTTTTTGAAGCTCAAACGGAGATATAGATGCTTCTTCTAAAGTATAATCTTCAAGTTTTCCAATAATATTTATGAGTTGTTTTCGAGTAACGCCATTAAGACAACCATCTGAAATTGGTGGCGTTTTTATAACATTGCCCTTCACTAAAAAAAGATTACCATTTAAAGCTTCTACAACACTTTTGTTTTCATTTATAAGAAGACAGTTGGCATAATCATTTTCTTCAGCATAAATACTTCCTAGAATATTTATTAGTTTATTGTTAGATTTTATTGAAGATAGTAAGCCGCTAGTTAAGTAATGGTCTTTAAAAAGTTCAATTTCATAGGCTTGGTCTTTACCCATATAAAAGGGCTCCTTAAGTTCTGTAGCCATAATTATAAATTCTATGCCACGGTCTTTCGGAGAATACAGACCACCTTCTTTTCTATGCACCTGTAATTTTACTCTTGCATTAGTTAAAGATTTAGATTGTACAGTTTCTTTAATCTGTGTCTCTAAGTATTCTGGAGAAAAGGCCATAGGAATATCCATTCTTAATATCCTCATTGAAGACATTAATCTAAAATAGTGATCTTCCCAAAATATTACCTTACCGTTTAAAACACGAATGGTTTCAAAAAGGCTGTCTCCATAAGAATAGCCTCTATTAGTAATAGAAAGTTTTGCCTCTTCCTGAGGTATTAGATTGCCGTTAAAATTTACCATAAAAAAACCCGATTTATAAAATCGGGTCAAAGATACGGTTATGATATTTTTTTTAAGTAGAACCTAGCACTTGTTTTAGGTTAGATACCATATTTTCCCAAAGCATTTTTCCTTCTTCTACTTCATCTTCATCATCTGCAAAGTCTGTTATCATTAAAGAAACGTCTTTGGTAATTTCATCTACTTGTATACGAAGCTCAAAGAAATATGATTCTTCATTATCTACATCATCCATCCATCTAAACTTTACGCGTTCATCTGTTTTTTTACTTAACAGTTTAGCTTGTTCTTCACTACCTTCCCAAATAAAAGTAAAAAGTTCGCCTCTAGAGTTAACATTGTCGGCATACCATTCACTAAGACCTGAAGGTGTTGATAGGTAATTGTAAAGCAAGGAAGGAGACGACTGTATAACGAACTCCATTTCATATTTTATTCTGTCTTCCATTAGTTGTGTAGTTTGTTGGTTGGCCAATATAATTATTAATTGTTAACGGCAAAACAAATTTGGCTAAAAAAAAAATTTAAAGGTGCTTGCCACGCTCAGAAATGTTATTATATTTGCACCCGCTAAGTGACTAACTTAGCAATTGAAATTTTGGCGTGGTAGCTCAGCTGGTTAGAGCGCAGCATTCATAATGCTGAGGTCGGCGGATCGTGCCCGCCCCACGCTACATATAAAGACTAATCTTTTTAAGGTTAGTCTTTTTTGTTTTTAAATCTTCCCATTTCCCTAAAATTCTTCCAACTATTCATTTTTAAAATTGTTGTAGCACAAAGTACACCTGCCATCATTGCACCGCCTACACCTACAACTGTTACATCTTGACCAGTTAAATATAGACCCTTAATTTTTGTTTTAGGCCTAATGTCGCTTTCTAAAAATCGTTTAGGAGAATGGTCTAAACCATATATTTCTCCGTGTTTGTAGTTAGAAAAGTGTTTTGTAGATAATGGTGTTGAAACCTCTGTAACTAAGACATTACCCTTTATTTGTGGATATAGCAAATATAGCTTTTCAAGCATTTTAGTTTCAAATTCTTGCTTTAGTGAGTCATATTTTACACTTCTTTTTTTCCAAGGCTCCTCCTCAAACTCTTTAAACCATTTGTAATTGGCAAATGAAATAGCTTGTATACTACTAGTGTTAGGGTTATAGTCTTCCCATAAAGGATCTTTAGAAGATGGAAAGGAGACATATGCAAATTTATCTGAAACCTCATCTAAAGGTGTGTCATTAAGAATAGCATCTATATTATCATTATCATACCACCAAATATTATGCTTCGGCAAGTTTAGTTCTTCACTAGTTTTAGTTAATCCGACATATAAACACATATGCGCTATAGATGGTTTAATGGCTTTAAAGTTAATTGCGCTTAATTTATTGTCTTGGCCTTTTAATAAATGGTTTACTGTATTAGAAATGCCAACACCGCTAATTATACTTTTGCTAGGCAGAAATGTGTTATTTACAATTACACCAGTTACTTTATTATTACTGATTACAATTTTAGATACCTCAGCGTTTATATAAACTTTACTTCCTAACTCGTTTAATGTATCTATCGTTTTAAGGCTAATTTGCTCAGAACCTCCTTTAGGGTAGTAGCCGCCATTAAGAAAATGACCAACAATTAATGCGTGCGCAGCAAAACTACTTTGTTTTGGGGGTAAACCATAATCTCCACATTGTGCACATAAAACAGCTATTAAACGCTTATTTGATGTAAGCTTACTTATGGTTTCAAAAGTTGTTGGTTTTGCATACCTTTTAAATCGACTCTTTATAATTTTACCTAAAGTCTTTTGAAGAATAGGTTCAAAAACCTTTTCAAAGAAATATGCTGAACTTCTTTTATTTGCATTTTCAACAAGCTTAATATATTGTTTGATAGCTTGAGCTTCTTGAGGAAAATATGAAATCATTTGATTTATAAACTGATCTTTTCCAGCTTTAAACTTATATACCATACCATCTATATGAGCTACATCATATACATCACCCATATATTCCCAATCTAATTTTCCTTGAGTTAGGTAATCAAAAAATGGTTTGAGAGAATCATTAGGTCCAACATTACCTACATAATGTACACCGACATCCCATTTAAAGCCATGTTTTCTCTTAAAGCTATGAGTAAAACCGCCAGGAACGTAATGGCGTTCTAAAACAATAACTTTCTTCCCAGATTTAGCCAGCCATACGGCAGTAGTAAGACTGCCAATACCAGATCCTATAATTATATGATCTATATTAGAAAAATCTTCTGTAGTAGAGAATGGTTTATAGTTTTTCTGACGCATCTTTTAAATATAATAGGAATGAAAGTTTGAGTGCGTCTTTAAATTTGATTTCAGGTTCTTAAAGAAGTTCTGGGTTTATATCAAGAATATTTTTAGTAATATAATCGTCTATAAACTTACTTGTAATAATTGAAGAACCAGAGAGTTTTTCTTCTTTTAAAAATGATTTTAGGTCTATATTTCTATACTCCGAAAGCATAGGTTTAGAAATCTCAGCAAAAGAGTAGTGCCAAGGTTCGTATTTAAAGCCTTCTCTAGCTGGATTATCTGTATACACTAATTTAAACCCAAAGTTTGCGGCGTTATTATCCATCCACTCTTTAAGTTTACAAAAAGGACCTGTACCGTGAAATTTAGATGGTACTAATACATCTCCTTTATAGGTACTGTTTGCATCAATAATATCTAAATCTGTTCCCCAATGATGCCGAGATGTACCAGGAATAGTAGAGTACTCTATGATTTTTGAAATTACTTGATTTGGGTTTAACCCTTGTTTTGTGAATCTAGCGTATTTACTTTCCCAAATTCTTTTTTGATGATCAAAATTTCGATAGCTTGAGACTACTTGTATATTTATATTCTCCTTTAAAGCTTCACTTTTCATAGCTTTAAATGCTTTATGAGCTTTTTCTTGAAGCCTATAGCCATCTCCAAACAACTGCGGATTACCTTTTCCTGTTAAAATATCTTTAGAATATACTGTGGTAGCTTGAGACCATAAGGATATAGGGAGCATAGTTAAAGCACCTATTGCAGATGAACATTTTATAAAGTGTCTTCTATTCATAGTTGTTTATACATCACTAAATGTTTACCTATATCTGGAATCATAAATTCTTCGCCAAATTTTGAATATCCATTGCGCTCATAAAAACTCCAAGCGTTTTCTCTTGCATTAAACCATAAAAGTGAAGCTTTTAGTAAAGCCAACTTTTCTTCACCAAATTGTAGTAATTGTTTGCCAATTTGTTTGCCTTGGTAGTGTTTTAAAACAGCCATTCCTCTTAATTGATATTGGTACTGTTGAGAAAAATGGCTGCTTTTTGATTTTAAATATGTAGCAACACCTATAAGCTCATCTTTATGAAAAGCTCCTAAATGAAATGTTTGAGAATCTTCATCGTTCTGAAACACGCAGCTTTCAATTGGTTTTCCTTGTCTTAAAACCTGATGTCTTACAGGAATAGTTTCAGCAGCTGTAATTTGTTTAACAACATAAGCCATTATGCGCGCACATCTTCATATGCAGGTGTTTCATCAAATTTCACTTCAACAAAAGGGCATAACGGATTTATTTTAAAGTTTTTCTGTCTTGCGTAATTTACTGCTTCTTCAACCAGTTTAGAACCTAAACCTCTGCCTTCAAATTCAGGTTTTGTTTCAGTATGGTCTATCGTCATAATATCATTATGAAGCTTATAGTTTAATTCTGAAGCAATTCCCTTATCCTTTTTTATATAGAACATACCATGTGTACTGTTCTCTTTATGCAAAATTGAATTTCCCATAATTACATTATTTATAAATGGCATCTACAATACCATAGTCAATTGATTCTTGAGCATCCATCCAATAGTCTCTGTTAAAGTCTTTCATAACTTTATCAAAATCTTGATCACAATTATCTGCTAATATTTTGGCACTAAGCTCTTTTGTTTTTATAATCTCTTGAGCTTGTATTTCTATATTACTAGCTTGTCCTCTTGCGCCACCACTAGGTTGGTGTATCATAACTCTTGCATGAGGTTGTATAAAACGTCTGCCTTTTTTACCTGCAGATAATAATATACTACCCATTGATGCACATAATCCAGATGCAATTGTAGATACTGGGCTTTTTAATGACATAATGGTATCGTACATAGAAAATCCTGCAGTTACATAACCACCAGGACTATTAATAAAGAATTGTATTTCCTCATTACTTTGGCTATCTAGATACATAAGACGATCTACAACATGTTTTGCAGATTTATCATCTACCTGTCCCCAAAGAAACACTTTACGTTCCTCTAAAAAGTTACTATCTATTAAGTCTTGTATTTTTGATGTTTTCTTAGTCATAAGAATGTTGAGTTGTTATAATTTTATGCGATTAAAAATACTATTTATTAAGGAGAAAACCACAGTATGATACCAGACATTAGACCACTCACTTTTAATGACTTCAATCTTTTTTCGCCATTAGTACATGAATTAATGGGACACACAGTAGACAATTCACTTTTGAAACAACGATATTCTGAAATGTTTCAGCAAAATTATGAGTGTTTTGGTATATACGATGATGAGAATTTAATTGGTGTTTTTGGATTGTGGTTTATGACCAGGCATTATGCAGGTAAATCTTGTGAGCAAGATCACGTTTATATTCTGCCAGAAAACCGTAATGGTGGTTTAGGTAAAAAAGTATTTGAATGGATTTTTAATTATGCCATCTCTAAAGGGTGCGAGACTTTTGAGCTTAATAGTTATGTAAACAATTATCCTAGCCATAAATTTTATATGAATTTAGGCTATGATATAAAAGGCTATCACTTTGTGAAACATTTGTAATTAAAAAATACTTAAACCTGTAAGTGTAGTAAGCTCTTCTAATGCATCCATACCAAGTTCTGAATTTCCTTTCTCATTTAACATTGGGCTCCAGACCGCAACAGAATATTGTTGTGGATGAACAGCCACAATACCGCCACCAACTCCAGATTTTCCTGGCAAACCAACTTTAAAACTAAATTCACCTGCCTCATCGTAAAAGCCACAAGTTTGCATTAATGCATTCATACGTTTTACTTTTTGCTTTCCTAAAATTCTCTTGCCAGTACTAAGTTGTTTTCCGGCATTTGCAAATACCATAAAGGCTTTAGCTAGTTCTTTACATGACATTGCTAAGGAACATTGGTGATAATAGAAATCTAAGACTTCATCTACATCGTTATTAATATTTTCAAAAGACTTCATATAATTCATTAATGCTACATTTCGGTAGCCACTTGCAGCTTCACTTTTAGCAATACGTTCATCATAATCGATAGTATCATCTTCACAAAGTTGACGTACAAAATCGAGAAGCTCTTTTTTAGGATTTTCAAGATGTGTTACCAATACATCTGCAACTACTAATGCGCCTGCATTTATAAAAGGATTTCTAGGGATACCATTTTCATACTCTAATTGTGTAAGTGAGTTAAATGGATCTCCACTAGGTTCAACATCTACACGATCCCATAATTTATCACCAACAAAACGAATGGCTAAAGCAAGCGTAAAAACTTTGGAGATACTCTGTATAGAAAATTTTTCATTACTGTCTCCAAAGCTATAATGCCCAGAATTTATACAATACAAATGCATTCCTAATTTATCTGCAGGAACCTTAGCAAGCTCTGGAATATAAGCAGCTACTTTTCCTTTACAGTTACGCTTATCTAACTTCTGTTCTATTGTGTTTAATATACTTTGATAATCCATTTATATAAGTTCTTTAAAGTTGAAGCCTTTTTCAACTTCATATGGCGGTTTTTGTTTAATGAAAACTCTAGCAGTTAGGTCTCCTTCTAAAATAATATCATCTCCTTTAACTTTAAGCCAAGAGCCTTCTCTTAGACCTAAAACTGTCGTTGAATTATATATATGAAATTCTTTAATGCGTGTTTCTCGTGTTTCTCCTTTATGGGTAGAAGACGTATCTGGATCTAAATAATGTGCATTTATATTGAATGGAATTATACCTGTAGTCTTAAAACTAGAAGGATATACTACAGGCATATCATTTGTTGTTTGCATTGTCGGGCCACAAATGTTACTTCCTGCACTCGTTCCCAAATACGGTGTACCTTTTATTATAGCTTCTTTCAATGTTTCCATAAGATTTAGTTGGTGAAGCATATGTACTAATTGAAACGTATTTCCGCCACCTGTAAAAATTGCTTTTGCATTTGTTAACGCTTGTTGTGGATTTTTGAAAGTGTGAAGACCAATAACCTTTACTCCCAAATCTTTTAATCCGTTTTCTGCAATTTTAGTGTATTCATCATGGGTAAGTCCGCTTGGTCTAGCATACGGTATAAATACAACCTCATTGCTAGCTTTATATAGTTCTTTTAATGCCGGTTTCAAGTATTCTAGGTAGCTACTGCCGTGTATTGTAGATGTACTTGCAACTATTGCATTTATCATAAATTTTATATTTTCTGTAATACCTTAACTTTTTAAGGGTCTTTTTAATAGAGAGCCTCAAATTTCTGTAAATTTAGATAACGCATCAGGTATAACCTAAATATTATGAAAGCCTTAATACTTTTACTTTTTTTAGCAATAGGCTTATGCTCTTTAAATGCTCAAGATAGAGTAGAGGTTACTGGACAATTAAGTGTATCATCTTCTATGAGTGCAGAAGGAATTACCGTTTTTAATGTTAGCTCTAGTAAAGGAACAGTAACAGATAGCTACGGAAAATTTAAGATTGATGTTGCTGAAAATGATTTGCTAGAATTTTCTTCTGTACAATTCTCGGTCTTTACAATTATTATTGACAAAGGTGTAATTAATACTGAAACCATAAGTATTAAGGTAGTTCCTTCTGTAAATACTTTAGAAGAAGTGTTTATAAGGCCTTATGATTTGTCTGGAAACTTTGAGGTTGATATTAATTATATTGAGACTAATGCAGGTGCTGTTTTTGATATTAATTCTCTAGATGCAGTATATGGTTATAACTATGAATTTACAGATACACCAGAAAGCTCTGTAGATAATGTTGCTCTTAAAAGTTTAAGTCTGCAAAATGGTGCTAACATAGCTAATATTATAAGAAAGGTATTTAAAAAGAAAAAGACAGATAAAAATCTTCCGCCACAAGGGTTTTATGATATGGATGTAGAGCTGCGTAAGCAGTTTAATGATTCTTTTTTCACAACACAACTTAATATACCTTTTAAAGAAATAAATAACTTTATCTTTTATGCAGAGGATAATGGTTTAACTATAAAGCTTATAAAGTCTCCTAAAAAACTAGAGCTCATTCAGTTTCTATTAGACACAAGTAAAGCATACCCAAAATCTTATGATTAAACATCTACTTATTTTTATTCTACTATTTGTAAATTTTACTTGTATAGCTCAAAACTCATTTGAATTATCTGGACGTGTTATTGCACAAACAAGAGATACACTTGAGGTAAGTGTCTTAAATCTCTCTAGAGAAACAGGTGTAGTTACTAATGAAAAAGGTGACTTTAAGATTGATGTTTCGATAGGAGAGAACCTTTATTTTTCATCCATACAGTTTGAACCATTAGAGGTAGAAGTAACCTCTACAATACTTGAAGACCCAAACTATATGGTCTTTCTATTTCCAAAAATAAACGAGTTACAAGAGGTACTTTTAAGTAGTGTAGATTTAATAGGAATTGAAGAAACAGATATTAAAAACATTCCGTTACAACCCTATTTAAGTGCAGCTAACTTGGGATTGCCTCAAGCTACAAAACCTTTGCCAACCATTGAGGAAAGGCGAATTTATACAGCATCTTCGGGACCTTTAGATTTATTGATAAATACTTTAAATGGAGAGCTTAAAAAATTGAGAAAACTTAACGAATGGGCAAAACTAGACCGTTTGGTTGTACAAGGAGAACAAGCTATGGCAGTGCATTATTTTGAGGAATATTGTGGTGTGCCAGAAGCTTACATTTCAGATTTCATTTACTTTTGTGCTCAAGATGATCGGTATAAGCCACTTTTAAAACAACAAGATAAACTAAAGTTATTCGAGTTTTTTGAAGAAAAAGGTCCTGCTTATAAAGAATTTAGACAATGGTAACTTTAGTTGAATAGAGGTATTCCAGAAAGATCTTCCTTATACATCTTTTGGTATAGAGGACTATTCATATTGCTTTCACCAATTTCTTCAAGAGATGTTGTTCTTAAGTGTGTACTGTTTTCTGTTTCTTGTGATGGTGCAAAACCAGCAATATCTTGTAAAGCCAAAGATAAAAGAGGCTCATTAGGATCTCCTAAAATACCAAGGTTAGCATAATCTTCTTCAATAAACGTATCTGGTTCTAAACCATCTATGAAATCTGTAAATCCAACTGAATTTACTTCTTTTAATACTAATGGTTGTATAGCATATCTGTGACCTGGATTGGCATTAGTTTTTCTAAAATCTTCAGCATCGTATAGAGTTACAGAAGCTTGAAATTTTCCAGTGGTATTAGTTCCTATTTGTACAACATCTATATATGGATTAAGACCATTTATTACAAACTCACTTGCAGATGCCGTTCTTGGCGATGTTAGTATATAAACTCTATTTAAGTTTAAACTATTTGTAGCGGCGTTTGTACGTATTCTATCATCAAATCTATTTACCAAACGTTCTGGATTCTGAGCTTCAAAAGCTGCTTGTATTTCGGCATTCCACTGTTCGGTTGTAATTATTTCACCTGTAAATTGCCCAGTTATCATACTTGATAAATCTATGGCACTTTCTACAGAGCCACCACCATTATATCTCAAATCTAATACAAGGTCTGTAACATTGCCTGCCTGAAATTGACCAAAAGCTTCATTAAGTTGAGCATCAAAATCTCCAATAAATCCGTTATACATTAAATAACCAATATTTTGACCATTAATAGTAAGTGTTGTGGCAAGGTGTACAGGGTTTTCAGTGAGTTCCACTTTAGTAAGGTTTACTGTTTCATTTGTTTCAGTAACAGTTTCTCCATCAAAATTAGCCATACCTAGGTTATAAGTTTCCGCAGCAAGAAGAGAATTAAAATTTGTATCTGTTAGCTGTGTGCCATTTATACTTGTAAAAACATCTCCTCTTTCTAATATTGTAGTCGAAGCAGGCGAGTTTGGTACAATATAGCGTACATAGCCAAAAACCAAACTAGGATCACTAGGATACCTTACCAAACCAAATTTCATCCCTGTATTTTTAGTAATACCACTAAAAGATTCTTCTAAAGCCACATAATCATTAACCAGAAAGCTAAACCTATCTTGGTTAGATAAAAGGCCATTATAAAATAAATCTTCCGGACTATCATAGTTATCTAAAAACTCATTTAACTCAGTAGCAGATTCAAATGCGCCATTAGTTAATTCGGGAACGTCTGCTTTATATAGGTAGTATGCGTTCATACCTCTATATATGAAGTTATTAATTTCTAAGTTTGAAGCATTACCAATACTATCGTCTTGATCTTCAAAACAACTAAATAATAGAGTTGAGGTTAATACTGTAAGTAATATAACTTTTATAGCTTTCATAAGGCTTATCTTGTGTCTAAGTAACTTCAAAAATATCTATTTCGTATAAATTTAAGAGGCAGATGTAACAAAACTTATACATACACGTCGTAATAGTAAGTCGCATAGCTGCCTAATAACCAACACTAATGAACCAAAAAAGGTTTTTACAACAAATAGAACCCATAAAAGACAAGATGTTTCGCTTGGCTAGAAGGTTATTAGTATCTAAAGAAGCAGCAGAAGATGCAACTCAAGATGTTTTAGTTAAACTTTGGAAACGCAAAGAGACCTTAAAAACATATGATAATCTTGAAGCTTTTGCTATGACGGTGACTAAAAATCATTGTTTAGATGAGTTAAGGTTAAAACGAAACAACAACCTTAGGATAGTTCATAATAATTATGAAGACCACCAAACAGGGTTGCAAAAGCAATTAGAAACTAAGAATGAACTGGAGTTGGTGGAGCATTTAATAAATGAGTTACCACAGCAACAGCAGGTAATTATACAGCTAAGAGAAATAGAGCAAATGGAGTATGATGCTATTGCCAAAATATTAAATATGAATGAGACTGCAGTACGCGTAAACCTTTCTAGAGCAAGAAAGAAATTAAGATCGCAAATGCAAAATTTACAAGACTATGGAATTGCAGAACATTGAAATACTAACCCAAAAATATCTTGAAGGAGAGACGTCTCTTAAAGAAGAAGACCAATTAAGGCATTATTACTTAAGTGATAACGTAGCGCCTCATTTAGAGTCTTACAAGCCATTGTTTAATTACTTTGCTAAAGCAAAAAAAGAACAGTTTACAGTTGCCACCAATACCCCACAAACCTCTAAACCTTTATTTAAACCGTGGATGGCTATTGCTGCAAGTGTTGTTTTAATTGCAACTGCAATTTGGTACAATAATGGTATACAACAAAACAGTAATGACTTGGGTACCTATGAAGACCCAGAAATAGCACTACAGAAAACAAAGGCAATCCTCAACCTTGTTTCTGCTTATATGAATGAGGGAAATGATGAATTGGTGTACCTTAAAGAAATAGAAACCACCAAAAATAAATTAATAACAGACAATAATAAATAAGATAATGAAAACAGTAAAACCCCTAATTTTAGTATTAGCAATTTTGTTTGCTAGTGTTACAGCTACAGCTCAGGATTTTAGTAAGTATGAGACTATGAAAGACGTTACCAGTATGGTAATGACAAGTAAGATGTTTAAGTTACTTAATAAAATAGATGTAAACAGCTCTGACCCAGAAATGCAGAACTACGTAGACCTTATTGAAAACCTTAATGAAATACGAGTTTTTGTAACAGATAGGAGTGATGTAAGAACTACTATGAATGCAGATGCAAAATCATACATTTCTTCTGGTGGCTTAGAGCAACTTATGAGAATTAATGAAGATGGTAAAGCAGTAAATTTTTACATAAAACCAGGTAAAAATGATGATTTTGTAAATGAGCTATTTATGCATTTAGATGGTACAGAAGATGGTAAACCGTCCACTGTTATACTTCAAATTACAGGAAATATAAACTTAAAACAGGTTTCTAAACTAGCATCAGATTTAAAAGTACCAGGATCTGAAGAGTTAAAGAATATTAAAAAACAAAAGTAAATGAAGACGCTAACTAAATTAATTTTAAGCCTAACAGTTGTTTTATTCTTTAGCTGTAACGGAAAACAAAGTTTACAAGAATATTATGTAGACAATCAAGACAATGAAAACTTTTTATCGTTGGATCTGCCTTCTAGCTTGTTAATGGTTAATGACAATATGACCAAAGAGCAACAAGAAACACTTTCAACTGTTAAGAAAGTAAATGTATTAGCTTTTCCAAAAAAAGAAGAAAATACTGTAGCGTTTGAAGAAGAGAAAGCCAAGATAAATAGTATTCTTAAAGATGATAAATTTCATGTGCTAATGAAGTTTAATCAAAATGGGATGAATGCGAAAGTTCTATACCTTGGAGAAGAAGATGCTATAGATGAGATAATTATTTATGGTGAGGATTATGAAAAAGGTTTTGGTGTTGCTAGAGTGTTAGGAAACCAAATGAATCCTCAAAAATTAATAGAGATGCTCAAAACGGTAGATAATGATATGATAAACGTTGAAGGATTTGAAGACATTGCCAAGTCTTTCAACAACAACTAAAGCTTATATCTACATTTCAAACATAACAACCAGCTACAAAAATTTTGTAGCTGGTTTTTTGATTATCAGCAATTAACAAAACTTAACCCTTATTTGTTAATTACTTTCACTTTTGTATATTTTATTTTGATGCGGATACCTTTATATTAGCACACATTCCCAATTTAAGAAAGCCTATGGAGCAAGAAACTAAGTACACTGAAGATAATATACGTTCATTAGACTGGAAAGAGCACATACGTATGCGTCCCGGAATGTATATCGGGAAACTTGGTGATGGCTCCAGTGCAGATGATGGTATCTATATCTTACTAAAAGAAGTATTAGACAACTCTATTGATGAGTTTGTTATGAATGCAGGTAAAACCATCGAAATTTCTATACAAGGCGAACGTGTAATTGTTAGAGATTATGGTCGTGGTATTCCTTTAGGAAAAGTAAAGGATGTAGTTTCTAAAATGAATACAGGTGGAAAGTACGACTCCAAAGCCTTTAAGAAATCTGTAGGTTTAAATGGTGTTGGTACCAAAGCTGTAAACGCATTGTCATCTTATTTTAGGGTAGAGTCTTCCAGAGATGGTAAAAGTGCTTCCGCAGAGTTTGCACAAGGTAACCTTACAGACGAAGAGTTTTTAGATGAAACCTCAAGACGTCGTGGTACAAAAGTTACCTTTATTCCAGATGAAGCTATTTTTAAGAACTACAAATACAGAAGTGAGTATGTAGCTAAAATGCTTAAAAATTATGTTTATCTAAATCCTGGTCTTACCATTGTTTTTAATGGAGAGCGTTTTTATTCAGAAAACGGATTAAAAGATTTACTAAGTGATACCATACGAGAAGATGATAGGTTGTATCCAATTATTCATCTAAAAGGAGATGATATTGAAGTTGCAATTACACACAGTAAAACCCAATATTCTGAAGAGTACCATTCATTTGTAAACGGGCAACATACTACACAAGGTGGTACACACCAATCTGCTTTTAGAGAAGCTATTGTAAAAACAGTGCGAGAGTTTTATGGAAAAAACTATGAAAGTAGTGATATACGTAAATCTGTTGTGTCTGCCATTGCTATAAAAGTAATGGATCCTGTTTTTGAAAGTCAGACTAAAACAAAACTTGGCTCTACAGATATGGGTGGCGATTTTCCTACTGTTAGAACTTATATTAATGACTTTCTTAAAACTAAATTAGATAATTACCTACACCGTCACCAAGACGTAGCAGATCAACTTCAGAAAAAAATACTGCAAGCAGAACGAGAACGTAAGGATTTATCTGGGATTAGAAAATTAGCCAGAGATCGCGCTAAAAAAGCAAGTTTGCACAATAAGAAATTACGCGATTGTAGAATTCATTTAGGAGATCATAAAAAAGATCGTTATTTAGAAACGACACTATTTATTACTGAGGGTGACTCAGCAAGTGGAAGTATTACAAAATCTAGAGATGTAAATACTCAAGCTGTATTTAGTTTAAAAGGTAAACCACTTAATAGCTATGGCTTAAGTAAGAAAATTGTTTATGAAAATGAAGAATTTAACCTCCTACAGGCAGCTTTAAATATAGAAGATTCAATTGAAGATTTAAGATATAATAACATAGTAATAGCAACAGATGCCGATGTCGATGGTATGCACATACGTTTGTTATTAATCACGTTCTTTCTTCAGTTTTTTCCTGAAGTTATAAAAGAAGGACACCTATATATATTACAAACACCATTATTTAGAGTAAGAAATAAAAAGGAGACAGTTTATTGTTATTCAGAATTTGAAAAACGAGAAGCTATAGAAAAGCTCTCAGGAAAAGCTGAGATTACTCGATTTAAAGGATTAGGTGAAATTTCTCCAGATGAGTTTCAATATTTTATTGGAGAAGATATTCGTTTAGATCCTGTAATGTTAGACCAAGATATGAGTATAGCAGAATTATTGGAGTTTTATATGGGTAAAAACACATCTGATAGACAAGAGTTTATTATTGATAATCTTAAAGTAGAATTAGATGTTATTGAAGAAGCTTAGATAATACAACCTTTAAGTTATAATAAAAGAGAAACACAAGTATTTATAAAGAGTGACCACAGTCTAAAGACTATAATGTAGCAATGAGCGAAGAACACAACGAAGATTTAAATCCAGAAGAACACCCTCAAGATCATCTTAATGATAATTTAGAACAGCCAGAACTTGAGCCAACACAAGATGATGTGTTGACCAAAGTAACCGGTATGTATAAAGACTGGTTTTTAGATTACGCATCGTATGTAATTCTGGAACGTGCTGTACCAGCAATCGAAGATGGTTTTAAACCTGTTCAGCGCCGTATCATGCACTCTATGAAAGATTTAGATGATGGCCGTTATAATAAAGTTGCAAATATAGTAGGACATACTATGCAGTATCACCCGCACGGTGATGCAAGTATAGGAGATGCTATGGTACAAGTAGGACAAAAAGACCTACTTATAGATATGCAAGGTAACTGGGGAAACATTCTTACAGGAGACCGTGCAGCTGCTTCAAGATATATAGAGGCAAGACTTTCAAAATTTGCTTTAGAAGTTTTATTTAACCCAAAGATTACAGATTGGCAATTAAGTTATGATGGTCGCCGAAAAGAACCTATAAATCTTCCGGTAAGATTTCCGTTATTATTAGCACAAGGTGCCGAAGGAATCGCAGTAGGTTTAAGTACAAGAATATTACCACATAACTTTATTGAACTTATAGATGCTTCAATAAAACACTTACAAGGAAAACGTTTTAAAATATATCCAGATTTTCAAACTGGAGGAGAAGCAGATATTTCTAATTATAATGATGGTCTGCGTGGAGGAAAAGTAAGAGTACGCGCTAAAATATCTCAGCAGGATAAAAATACGTTACTCATTTCTGAGATTCCTTATGGAACAACCACAACAACATTAATAGATTCAATCTTAAAAGCCAATGATAAAGGCAAGATTAAGATTAAGAAGATAGAAGATAATACAGCAGCAAATGTCGAAATATTGGTGCACTTACCACCAAATATTTCTCCAGATAAAACCATAGATGCACTTTATGCATTTACACGTTGCGAAGAATCTATCTCTCCGTTAAGTTGTATCATTATTAATAACAGGCCAGAATTTATAGGCGTTTCAGAAATATTAAGACGCAGTACAGACCACACGGTCTCCTTATTAAAGTCTGATCTTGAGATAAAATTAGATGAGTTAGAAAGCCAATGGCATTATGCCTCTTTAGAGAGAATCTTTATTGAAAATAGAATTTATAGAGATATAGAGGAAGAGGAAACTTGGGAAGGTGTAATACAAGCAATTGATAAAGGCTTAAAACCACACACCGCACACCTTAAACGTGCAGTTACCGAAGAAGATATTGTAAGACTAACTGAAATTAGAATTAAAAGGATATCTAAATTTGATATAGATAAAGCACAACAAAAAATAGATGCTTTAGAAGATCAGATTGAAGAGGTAAAGCATCACTTAGATCATTTGGTAGAGTTTGCTATAAATTATTTTGCTAATCTTAAAAAAGACTACGGTAAAGATAAAGATAGAAAAACAGAGCTAAAAGCTTTTGAAGATATTGAAGCCACTAAGGTGGTAATAAGAAACACCAAGCTTTATGTTAATAGGGCAGAAGGTTTTATAGGTACGTCTCTAAAACGTGATGAATATGTTACAGATTGTAGTGATATAGATGACATTATCTGTTTTACAGAAGATGGAACTATGATGGTAACTAAAGTAGACTCAAAAACGTTTATTGGTAAAAATATTATTCACGTAGCGGTCTTCAAGAAAAAAGACAAGCGTACTATATATAATATGATTTATAGAGACGCTAAAAGTAGGAATACTTATATGAAGCGTTTTGCTGTAACTAGTATGACTAGAGATAGAGAATACAATATGGGTTCTGATAAAAAGAACACAAAAGTTTTCTATTTCTCTGCCAATCCTAATGGTGAAGCAGAAGTGGTAACAGTTTATTTGAGACAAGTTGGACAAGTAAAGAAATTGAAATTTGAGGTAGACTTCTCAGACATGGCTATAAAAGGCAGAGGTGTTAAAGGAAATATTGTTACCAAGCATCCTGTAAAACGAATTGAGTTAAAAGAAGAAGGTGTTTCGACATTAAAACCAAGACGTATTTGGTTTGATGATACAGTGCAGCGCTTAAATGTAGATGATCGAGGAGATTTACTAGGAGAATTTAAAGCAGAAGACAGACTCCTTATTATTACACAAGGCGGAATTGTAAAAACAATCAAGCCAGAATTAACCACACGTTTTGATGGCGATATGATTGTTTTGGAAAAATGGCAACCTAAAAAACCAATATCAATAGTTTATTGGGATGGCGAAAGAGAGAAGTTTTATGTAAAACGCTTTTTAATAGAAAATGAAGATAAGGAAGAACTTGTGGTTACAGAACACCCTAAAACATATTTAGAAATTGTATCTACAGACTATCTTCCAGTAATTGAGTTAGAGTACACAAAAAAACCAGGAAAAGACAGAAAACCTAATGAGTCTGTAAAGCTTGAGGAATTTATTTCTTTAAAAGGAATCACAGCACTTGGTAACCAATTAACATCCGAAAAAGTTAATACAATTACGCTTTTAGAACCTGAACCTTATGAAATTCCTGAACCTATAAAGGCTGAAGAACATGAAGTTATTGATGACGAAGAAATACATACAACTGGTGCAAATGATGCTCCAAACAATTTAGATTCAAAAAACAAATACGATCAGCCTAGTTTATTTGATGATGAAGACTAGTATTTACTAACATTTAGTTTAAACCCTGCAACCTTTTAATTTGTGGGGTTTGTGATTTAACAACCTTAATAAATTTTAAATGAGTTTTTTTTCAGAATTTAAAGAGTTTGCAGTAAAAGGTAATATGGTAGATATGGCTATAGGTATAATTATAGGTGCTGCGTTTAAAGACGTAGTAGATGTTATTGTAAAAAAAGTAATGCTTCCACCTCTATCATTACTTACAGACGGTATTCATTTTGCCGATAAAAATATTGTACTTAAAGAGGCTAGAGTAGGAGAAGATGGTAAAGAGTTAAAAGCAATAACGGTAGGTTACGGAGAGTTAATAGAAGTTTTTATTGATTTTATTATTATTGCATTTGTAGTTTTCTTAGTTGTAAAGGTGATGAATAGTCTTAAAAAGAAAGCAGAAGATGATACTAACAAAACAGTTTCTACTCCTAAGAATATTCAATTAATGACAGAAACCAACAAACTACTTAGAGAGCAAGTAGAATTACTAAAACGTGATAAAGAAAAAAATTAGTTCTTTTCCAGACTAATTTCGTAATCACTAATCATTTCCAACAATAGCTCTTCGGTTTGAGATAGGTACTTATTTGAAGATTTTTTCTTCTTCTTAAGTTTAGAAAAATAAGGTTTAATACTACCATCTTTATAAGAATCATTAAGCATAGGGTGCACATAATATTCTCTACAAACACTTCGAGTATTACCAAGTGCTTCAGCAGTCTTATCATATGCCTTTAATCTCAATGATTTATTTTCGCTTTCATCTTCTGCATAAGGTTCATCTCTTAATGTTTCAAAGAAAATTTTACTGGCAGACCAAGTTCTAAAATCCTTTGCAGTAAATAGCTCACCGCTTAATTCTTTAATGTAGGTATTAATATCTCCGCTATCGAGACGTTGTTTAGTGCCGTCCTCATCAAAATACTGAAACAATTCCCAACCAGGAATTTCCTCACATTGGTTTACAAGCTCTATCAATGAATCATCGGTTATTTTAATTTGATGTTCTTTATTCTTCTTTCCTATAAAGTGAAACTGAATACTGTCTTTAATATGTTCTACATGTTTAGTCCTTAAAGTAGAAAGACCATAGGTGTTATTATTCTTGGCATAATAATAATTGCCTATTCTAATATGTGTTTCTTCAAGCAATGTAATTACAATTGCAAGAACCTTAGATTTGGTCATTTCTTCTTGCTGCAGATTTTTTTCAACTTGTTTTCTTAATAACGGGAGTGAATTTCCAAATGAAGACATTTTGAGAAACTTAGTTTGGTTTCTGAAAGCTGTCCACAAATCGTGATATTTATAAACTTTTCTGTGTTTTTCATCCCTACCAACAACTTGAAGATGGCCATTTGCCAAATCGGTTATTCTAACGTCTGTCCACGCAGGAGGAATTACTAAACTTTTAATTCTATTAATAAGATCCTTTTTGGTAATAGGTTTGTCATTTTGAAAATATCTGAAACCTTTACCATGCTTACGACGATCAATAGTTAATTGATTGTCGTAAACATAAGTAAGGTTGTAAAATTGGGCAGCTTTTTCAGGATCTTTTAAAATTGCCTCAAGTTGTTTATCTGTTAAGGTCATTAATCAAAATAGCTAAACGTTTCTCCATCTTTCATAGTAAGTAACGTTTCATAAATTAGTTTTATCACATTTTCTACATCATCTTGATGAACCATTTCCACAGTTGTATGCATATATCTTAATGGTAATGATATTAATGCAGATGCAACACCACCATTACTATATGCAAAAGCATCTGTATCTGTACCTGTAGCTCTAGATAATGCAGCTCTTTGAAATGGAATTTTCTTATCTTCTGCAGTATTAATTATAAGGTCTCTTAATTTTTGTTGTACAGCTGGAGCATATGCAATTACTGGTCCATCCCCAATTTTTGCATCACCTTGTACTTTTTTCTCAATCATTGGAGTATAAGTATCATGAGTTACATCTGTAACAATGGCTGCATTTGGTTTAATACGATCTGATATCATTTGTGCACCACGCAAACCAATTTCTTCTTGTACAGAATTTGTAATATATAAACCAAATGGTAAAGTTTTTTTATTCTCTTTTAAGAGTCTAGCAACTTCAGCAATCATAAACCCACCCATTCTGTTATCTAATGCTCTGCAAACAAATTTGTTTTTGTTCAAGATCATAAAATCGTCAGGATAGGTAATAACACAGCCTATGTGTATATCTAACTCTAAAACCTCTTCCTTGGTAGTGCAACCAACATCAATACATATATTATCTGGTTTAGGTGCTTTTTCATTACTCTTATCTCGTGTGTGTATTGCCGGCCATCCAAAGACACCTTTAACTATTCCACTTTTAGTATGAATATTAACACGTTTAGAGGTTGCGATTTGATGATCACTACCACCATTTCTTGTTACATATATAAGACCATCATCAGTAATGTAATTTACGTACCAAGAAATTTCGTCTGCGTGTCCTTCAATTACAACTTTATATTTTGCTTTAGGATTAATAACACCTACTGCTGTCCCATAGGTGTCCGTAATAAACTCATCTACATAAGGTGTTAAATAGTCCATCCATAATTTTTGACCTGTCCATTCATAGCCGGTAGGTGAAGCATTATTTAAATATTCTTCTAAAAACTTTAAAGACTTTTTGTTCAATATACTTTTATCTGTCATTGTTCGTTTGATTTTAAACGAATTTAAATATAAATTAAGAGAACTCATACTTACATTATCTAAATTTGGTATGATATTAGATTTAATTATTATCTAAATAATAACAGTGAAATATTACATATATATAATAGGACTACTTTATATGTCATTTTCATATTCTCAAGTAGAAAGTAAACCACAAGATTCTACAGAAAGAGAATATGACTACATGATTATTGAAGGTGATACTATCCCAAGAGAATTTATAGATCTTGAAGAAGTAATTATACTTAATAAAATTAAGTTCACTTCAGACCTAGAAAGAAGGCGATACTTAATATTAAGAAGAAAGACAAGAAAGGTTTGGCCATATGCAAAACTTGCATCCGAAAGGCTTTCTGAATTAAATGCAAGATTGGCATCTATTAAATCTAAATCAGAAAGAAGAAAGTATACAAAAATAGTTCAAAAGTATATCGAGGAGCAGTTTGCTGCAGAGTTAAAAAAACTTACTAGGACAGAAGGTCAAATTTTAGTTAAGTTAATTCATAGACAAACTGGGGTAACAACATTTCAATTAATCAAAAATTTGAGAAGTGGGTGGAGAGCTTTTTGGTATGATACTACTGCAGGTTTATTTGATATCGAATTAAAAAGTGAATATAATCCAGTAAATAATAGAGAAGATTTTTTAATTGAAGACATTCTACAGAGATCATTTCAGCGTAATATATTAGATAACCAACCAAGTGTTTTAAATATAGACTATTTTGAAGCCTCTTCAAAGTGGCTTTAACGTTTAAAATACAATGAGTTAAAGATTACTTAAAAAAAAGTCAAAGAAATATTAGTTTCTTAATATAAAAGGAACGTATATTTGCACTCTATCCGCTAACAAAAATTAGTGGATTTTTTTACCGAAAAAGTTTTTTGAAAAGTTGTTTGTAGTTTTAGAAAAGAGTGTATATTTGCACCCGCTAACAACGAAAGGCGTTAGTGAAAACGGCAGAAAAATATTTTTTTAAAAATTGTTTTGTAGTTTAAAAAAAGGTTTTATATTTGCACCCGCTTTGAGAAACAAGTTAAAGCAAACAAAATTGAATAGATAAGTTCATTTGAGATATTGGGAAAATTGACAGCGTGAACCGGCCTTATGGTCGGGGAACGAAATTAGACTGAGCAGGGCATCTTTTAACGAAGTGTCCTAATAAATTCAAAGACATTGTTGTTTAAATTATATTGAAACTACGATGGAGAGTTTGATCCTGGCTCAGGATGAACGCTAGCGGCAGGCCTAACACATGCAAGTCGAACGGCAGCGGGAAGGAGCTTGCTCCTTTGCCGGCGAGTGGCGCACGGGTGCGTAACGCGTATACAACCTACCTTATACAGGGGTATAGCCCAGGGAAACTTGGATTAACACCCCATAGTAATATGTTTTGGCATCATTACATATTTAAAACTACGGTGGTATAAGATGGGTATGCGTCCCATTAGCTTGTTGGTGTGGTAACGGCACACCAAGGCAACGATGGGTAGGGGCCCTGAGAGGGGGATCCCCCACACTGGTACTGAGACACGGACCAGACTCCTACGGGAGGCAGCAGTGAGGAATATTGGACAATGGGCGGGAGCCTGATCCAGCCATGCCGCGTGCAGGAAGACTGCCCTATGGGTTGTAAACTGCTTTTATACGGGAAGAAACCCACCTACGTGTAGGTGGCTGACGGTACCGTAAGAATAAGGACCGGCTAACTCCGTGCCAGCAGCCGCGGTAATACGGAGGGTCCGAGCGTTATCCGGAATCATTGGGTTTAAAGGGTCCGCAGGCGGCCAGATAAGTCAGTGGTGAAATTCCGTGGCTCAACCACGGAACTGCCATTGATACTGTTTGGCTTGAATCAGTTCGAGGATGCCGGAATGTGTGGTGTAGCGGTGAAATGCATAGATATCACACAGAACACCAATTGCGAAGGCAGGTGTCCAGAACTGTATTGACGCTGATGGACGAAAGCGTGGGTAGCGAACAGGATTAGATACCCTGGTAGTCCACGCCGTAAACGATGGTCACTAGCTGTCCGGACTTAGGTCTGGGTGGCCAAGCGAAAGTGATAAGTGACCCACCTGGGGAGTACGTTCGCAAGAATGAAACTCAAAGGAATTGACGGGGGCCCGCACAAGCGGTGGAGCATGTGGTTTAATTCGATGATACGCGAGGAACCTTACCAGGGCTTAAATGCATTATGACAGGGGTGGAGACACCCTTTTCTTCGGACATTTTGCAAGGTGCTGCATGGTTGTCGTCAGCTCGTGCCGTGAGGTGTCAGGTTAAGTCCTATAACGAGCGCAACCCCTGTTGTTAGTTGCCAGCGAGTAATGTCGGGAACTCTAGCAAGACTGCCGGTGCAAACCGCGAGGAAGGTGGGGATGACGTCAAATCATCACGGCCCTTACGCCCTGGGCCACACACGTGCTACAATGGCAGGTACAGCAAGCAGCCACTGGGCGACCAGGAGCGAATCTGTAAAGCCTGTCACAGTTCGGATCGGAGTCTGCAACTCGACTCCGTGAAGCTGGAATCGCTAGTAATCGCATATCAGCCATGATGCGGTGAATACGTTCCCGGGCCTTGTACACACCGCCCGTCAAGCCATGGAAGCTGGGAGTGCCTGAAGTCCGTCGCCGTAAGGAGCGGCCTAGGGTAAGACCGGTAACTGGGGCTAAGTCGTAACAAGGTAGCCGTACCGGAAGGTGCGGCTGGAACACCTCCTTTCTGGAGCAACCTTGTCTTGAAAGTTCACCAAGTCGAGATGTGCTCTGCACGGTCTACTGTCAAATCCCATATATAGTCTCATAGCTCAGCTGGTTAGAGCGCTACACTGATAATGTAGAGGTCGGCAGTTCGAGTCTGCCTGAGACTACTGAGATACTAATTAAATTAATTAGTATGAAGTTCATATAAAATTATTGAAGGAAATTCTAGGAGCAGAGAATTCTACTCATTTATAATTCTGAATTCTACAATTCTGGATTTCAAAAAATGGGGGATTAGCTCAGCTGGCTAGAGCGCCTGCCTTGCACGCAGGAGGTCATCGGTTCGACTCCGATATTCTCCACAATTACGTTTTTAGCGTAAAAAAGTTCATTGACATATTGGGAAACACGAAATATTGACGAAGGATAGTTTATCTATCCTGAGTAGAAAAGACAAAAGAGCATAACGCGAGGCGACAAGCCAAGCAAGGGCGTATGGGGAATGCCTAGGCTCTCAGAGACGATGAAGGACGCGACAAGCTGCGAAAAGCTACGGGGAGAGGCACATACTTTTTGATCCGTAGATATCCGAATGGGGCAACCCAGCATACTGAAGGTATGTTATCCGTAAGGAAGTTAACCCGCTGAACTGAAACATCT